>NZ_JBFAUZ010000026.1:0-125980 GCF_040679555.1 Spirillospora sp. NPDC052242 | reverse complement strand
CCCTGCACTCCGGGCTGCCGTTCCCCGTCGCGATCCTGGGCGGTGCGGCGTTCGCCGCCCTGCTCGCCCTCCCGATCGGCCCGGGCCGGGGGGTCAGCGCGTCGGGTAGGCCGACGGCACGAGCGGCGTCGGGCCGGTCCCGCCGATCGTCATGTGCCCGCCCGTGTCCTGCCCCGCCATGGGGGCCTGGGCGTAGGGGGCCTGCGCGTAGGGGGCTTCGGCGTAGGGGGCCTCGCCGTACGGCGCCTCCCCGTAGGGGGCCTGCGCGTAGGGCGCCTCGGCGAACGCGGGCTGCCCGTAGGGCGCGGCGCTCATCCCGAAGGACGGCTCACCGAACGGCACGCCGGCGGCGGCCACGGGGGGCTGCGCCGGAGCGGCCTGCACGCCCTGCGGGGGCGCGGGCGGCGGCACGTGGGAACCGTCGGCCCGGCGCGGCTCGGCCGGCTGCTCCCCCGCCGGCGCCGTGCGGCGCTCGGCCAGGACGGCCATCAGCGCGCGCGCCGTGTCGGCGTCCATCCGCAGGAGGACGCTGGGCGTCCCGCCCGGGTCGACGAAGGGGGAAACCGACGGGTCGGCCGGCAGCTGCGGGAGCGCGGCCCGCATCTCCTCGCGGAGATCCTGGGCCAGCCGCAGCGCCTGTCGGTCACTGTCGCTCAAGTGTGCGGTCATCGCGATCTCCGGCGAGTTCACGTGCGGGGGTCCGGGGCAATCCTGCTAGCAATGGCGTGCATGTGCAAGAGCCGATGCACGTGCATTTTACGGTATATCAGCCCGTAACCTTCCCGCCCGCCGCTCGTTCCCGATCACCCGACCTGCCGTTTCCCGGGCTCCCGTAACGGCCTGACCAGCACCGATGCGGCGAACGCCGGTCGACCCGGGACCGGACCCGGCCGGAGCCGGAGCCGACGGCCCGGCCCCGGCGACGCACCGCCTGACGTTGCACTTCCCGCCCGATCCGGGCCGCCGAACCCACCGCGCGCCGCCGTCGCCGAACCCCCTGAGACTTATCTCACTCGTGCCGGACGCGCTCCGCTCGGGTCGTCGAGTGCCCCGGGCGGCGCCCGTCCCCGCCCCGCCGCCGTCCGGGCAGGCCCCGCACCGCCAGGACCGCGAGGACGCACACCACGACGGCGACCACCCGGTACCCGGCGGACAGCCCGCCCGTGAACGCCTCGATCACCCGCGCGTGCGCCGCCGCCCCGCCGCCCGCCGCGTCGACGGCGCCCAGCGCCTCGCCGACCGAGCGCGCTCCCCCGCCGCCGGATCCCGGCAGGCCGTCCGCGAGCCGGCCGGTCAGGACGGTGCCGAGGACGGCCACGCCGAGCGCGCTGCCGATCTCCCTCGCGGCGCCGTTCAGTCCGGACCCGAGACCGGCGCGGGCGGGCGGCAGCGACGCCATGACGAGGATCGACAGCGGCGGCACGCACGCCCCCATGCCGAGCGACATGAGTACGAGGACGAGCGCGTACAGCACGTAGGGCGTGGACGCGTCGGCGAACGACAGCAGGACCAGCGCCCCCGCGATGGCGAACAGGCCCGACGCGGCCATGGGACGGGTGCCGAAGCGCTCGGTCAGTCCGACGCTCCGCCGCGACATCACCACCATCCCGACCACGAGCGGGGCGATCGCCACCCCCGTGAGCAGCGGGGAGTACCCCTTCGCGTACTGCAGGTACTGGGCGTTGACGAAGAACAGCGCGAACAGGCCGAAGAACGCCAGGCCGATGCCCAGGACGCCGCCGCGCACCGGCGCGATGGCGAACAGGCGCGGGTCCAGCACCGGATCGCCCGTCCGCAGGGCGTGCGCCGCGAACGCCGGGACCAGGACGGCCGCACAGGCGAACCCGCCGAGCACCGGCGCGGACGTCCAGCCGCGCACGGGCCCCTCGATCACGGCGAACAGCAGCGCGAACAGGGCGACGGTGAGCAGGACCACACCGGGCGCGTCGAGCGCTGCCGGATGCCGCTCGCCGCGCGGCGCGAACCGGGCGGCCAGGAGCGCCAGGACGAGGGCGACCGGGGCACCCGCCAGGAAGAGCGCCTGCCAGGGCAGCCACTGCAGGACCGCGCCCCCGGCGATGTTCCCGACGGCGCCCGCGACGCCCGTCGCGGCCGTCCAGGCCGCGACGGCGCGGGCCCGTCCGGCGGGCGGCGTCGCCTGGACCAGCAGCGACAGGGACGCGGGCATGATCAGGGCGGCGCCCGCCCCGCCGACCAGGCGGCCGGCGAGCAGGACCGGCACGCCGGTCGCGGCCGCCGACAGCAGGCAGCCCGCGGCGAAGACGCCGAGCCCCGCGAGCAGGACGCCCTTGCGGCCGTACCTGTCGCCGAGGGCGCCGGCGGGGATCAGCAGGCAGCCGAACACCAGGACGTAGGAGTCGACGATCCACAGCAGCTCGGTGGACGAGGGGGCGAGCGCCCCCGCCGACAGGGCCGGCAGGGACAGGTTGATCGCGGCGACCATCGCCACGACCAGGACGACGCATCCGCACATCAGCGCCGTCATTCCGCGGCGCGCGTCCGGTCCGGGGCGGGGCGCCTCGGGGCGGTGGGGCGGCGCGGGC
The DNA here is from genome assembly GCF_040679555.1 of Spirillospora sp. NPDC052242. Lineage (NCBI taxonomy): Bacteria > Bacillati > Actinomycetota > Actinomycetes > Streptosporangiales > Thermomonosporaceae > Spirillospora > Spirillospora sp. NPDC052242. The sequence continues at coordinate 123,416 of NZ_JBFAUZ010000026.1, read as the reverse complement.
CGGATCGGCGCGGCGTCGCGGGCGGCGTCGGACGTCATGGGACCTCCGGGGTCGGTGAAGAGGCGCGGTGACGCCGCGCCTGATCTCGTCGGGGACGCGGAGGGGGATCCTGGCCGCGCGCGCCGCCTCCGCGATTCACCAACGTAAGGTCGGTGATACTTGCTTTCAAATGCATCTTTGGCAGCCGAGGAGTGCACCGCGTGCAATCCAGACTTGACCTCAACCTGCTCGTGGCGCTCGACGCCCTCCTGGAGGAGGGCAGCGTCACCGGGGCGGCCGAACGCCTGCACCTGTCGGGCCCGGCGATGAGCCGGACGCTCGGCCGCATCCGCAAGGCGCTCGGCGACCCCGTCCTCGTCCGCTCGGGCCGCGGCATGGTCCCCACGCCGCGCGCCCTCGCCGTCCGCGCCGAGGTCCACGAACTCGTGCAGCGCGCCCACCGGGTGTTCGCGGGCGGGGACGACTTCGATCCGGCCGCGCTCACCCGGACGTTCACGCTCCAGGCGGAGGACGGCACCATCAGCGTGCTGGCCGGGCCCCTGCTCGAGCGGGTCGCCGCGGAGGCCCCCGGCGTCACGCTCCGGTTCCTCGGCGAAGGACCCCGGGACGCCCACCTGCTGCGCCGCGCGGAGATCGACCTGGAGGTCGGGGTGATCGACGGCGCCGCCCCCGGCACGCGCGTCGAGCCGCTGCTCGAGGACCGGTTCGCGTCGGTCGTCCGGCCGGGCCACCCGCTGGCCGGACGGGCGCCGACGCTCGCCGAGTGGGCGTCCGCCGCCCACGTCGTCAACACGCGGCGCGGCCGGCTGACCGGCCCCATGGACGAGCGCCTCGCGGAGGCCGGGCTCGCGCGGCGCACGGCGGCGACCGTCCCGACGGTCGCCGCGTCGCTGCTCGTCGTCCGGGAGAGCGACCTCGTGGGCTTCGCCGCCGAACGGCTGCACCGGCCCCTCGTGGAGGGCCTCGGGCTCGCGTGGGTGCCGATCCCGCTGGAGCTGCCTCCGCTCGTCCTGTCCCTGGCGTGGCACGCCCGCTACGACGCCGATCCCGCCCACGCGTGGCTGCGGGAGCGCGTCCGGGCGGCGCTGCGCGTGGTCGTCGCGGGCCCCGCCGGGACCGGGGGCCGGGAGTAGGCTCGGCGCGGTGACGAAGACCCTCGGGATCCGCGCCCTCAACCGGGCCGCCCTGGCCCGGCAGTTGCTCCTGGCGCGCGAGCGGACGCCCGTCGCGGAGGCCGTCGGGAGACTGCTCGGCTTGCAGGCGCAGGAGCCCAAGCCGCCCTTCCTCGGCCTCTGGTCGCGCCTCGACGGCTTCGAGGCGTCCGAACTCCACGCGGCCCTGCACGACCGCTCGCTCGTCCGGGCGACCGTGATGCGCGCGACGCTCCACCTGATGACGGCGCCGGACTACACCGCCTTCCGCACGACGCTCCAGCCGATGCTGGACGGCGGCCTGCGGGTCCTCGGAAGCCGCGCCGAGGGCCTCGACGTCGGCGCGACGGCCGACGCCGCGCGCGGGCTGCTCCGGGAACGGCCGCGGACGTTCAACGAGATCCGCGCGCTGCTCCAGGAGCAGTTCCCGGAGGTCAACGAACGGGCGCTCGGCCACACCGTCCGGATGTGCGTCCCGCTGGTCATGGTGCCGACGGACGACCGGTGGGGCTTCCCGCGCGCGTCCGCGTTCGCGCTCGCCGACTCCTGGCTCGGCTCCCCGCCCGCCGCCGAACCGGCCGTGGACGCGCTGATGCTGCGCTACCTGGCGGCGTTCGGGCCCGCATCGGCGGCCGACGCGCAGACCTGGTCGGGGCTGTCCGCGCTCGGGGAGGTGTTCGACCGGCTGCGGCCGCGGCTGCGCGTGTTCGCCGACGACGCGGGCCGCGAGCTGTTCGACCTCCCCGACGCCCCGCGGCCGGAACCGGACGTCCCGGCGCCGCCGCGTTTCCTGCCCGAGTTCGACTCGCTCGTCCTGGCGCACGCGGACCGGCGCAGGATCATCGCCGACGCGCACCGCCCGCTCCTCACCACGAAGAACCTCCGCGTGCGGGCCGTGTTCCTGTGGGACGGGTTCGCGCGCGGCGTCTGGGAGACCGAGTACAAGCGCAGGGTCGCCACGCTGCGGCTCCGCCCGTTCGAGCCGCTGCCGCCGGAGGCCGTCGACGCGCTGGCGGCGGAGGGCGAGGCGCTGCTGCGGTTCGCCGAACCGGCGGCGCGGGAGACCGCCGTCACCGTCGTCCCGAATGACGCTACGGGGGCGGACGACTCCGAATGGTGATCGATCTGAGATCTGTAATGATTGAAAGATCCACCATTTCGGCGCAAGCTGTCTCCCGACGTCTGGAATGACCCGCACGTTCCTTCCGACACACCGCCGACAGGACGCGACCATGTTCGAGATCTGGGAGACGAGCGAGCCGGCCCGGCTCATCAGCGACGCGGGGACCCTGGAGGTGGCGCTGGAGAAGGTCGACACCATGTGCCGGCTCCGGCACGACCAAGCCGTCGCGCACGTCGGTGACACCCCGGAGCACTACCACTTCGAGATCCGCGACGAAGCCGGCCGGGCCCTCGCCCGTCTGAGCTACGTCCCCGACACCTCCCGCGCCTACCAGAGCGTCGTCGTCGAGGAGATGCGGGACCCGCACCCCGCCGCCGACGGCCGCTGACGGCGGCCCGGGGAGTCCGACCGGGCCGTCGCCGACGGCGACGTCGCGGGCACCGCCCCCGCACGGCGCGCACGCCGACGCGTCGCCGCCCGGGCCGGGCAGGGGACGTGGCAGTATGCCTCCTGTCCTCGACGGAACGGCCTCACGAGACGGGAGCGGCAGGTGCGCGATACGTGGCGACCGCCACGGGACGGCGAGACCGCGGAACTGGTCGACGCCGCATTGGCCGCCCTGTCGCACGGCGACGCCGGCGCGTTCCGGGAGCGGGCGTCCGCGCTCGCCGCGCACCCGGACGCCCGCACCGCCGACCGCCGCCTCGCCGCGCGGCTGCACCGGGCCGTCGCGACCGCCTGGGAACGCGGCTGGCAGCCCGCCGACGTCGTCCGCTACACGGCGCGCCGCCGCTCCGCCCGGCACGCGCGGCTCGCGACCGACGCGATCGCCGCCGAGATGCGCGCCTACTCCGCCGCCACCGTGGACGAGCGCTGGCGGCAGCAGCTCGCCGACCTCGACGCCCGGGTCTGGTGGGGCGACGACGCGGACCACGCGGACGGCTGGTGCGCGCGCGAGGAGGCCGACCGCGCGACCTTCGTGCGCTGCGCCGCCGAGCTCGTCCACCTCCTGGAGGGCCTGCCCCGGCTCGCTCGGATCGGGCCGCCGCCGGGGGCCGCGCCCAAGGACGTCCCCCGGCACCGCGCGCGCGACGTCGACCAGCGGATGCTCGGACGCGTCCGGGCGCTGCTCGCGAAGGCCGAATCGACGGAGTTCCCCGAAGAGGCCGAGGCGCTCAGCGCGCGCGCCCAGGAGCTCATCGCCCGCCACAGCATCGACCACGCCCTTCTGGACGCCGAGTCGGACGACGTGGCCGCGCCCGCCGGATGCCGTGTGCCCGTCGACAACCCGTACGACGCACCCAAGGCCGTCCTGCTGACGGTGGTGGCGGACGCCAATCACTGCCGGGCCGTGTGGCACCGCGAACTCGGGTTCTCCACGGTGCTGGGCTATCCCGCCGACCTCGCGGCGGTGGAGATGCTGTTCACGTCCCTGCTGGTGCAGGCGACGTCGGCGATGGTCCAGGCGGGCCCGCGGCGCGACGCGCGAGGCCGCTCAAGAACCCGGTCGTTCCGGCACGCGTTCCTCAACGCCTACGCGGCGCGGATCGGGGAACGGCTGCGGGGCGCGGCCGACGGCGCGGCGGAACGGGTCGCGGCCGAGCGGGGCGCCGGCGGGCGGGATCCGCTTCCCGTGCTGGCGGCGCGCGGGGCGGCCGTCGACCGGGCGGTCGAGACGCTGTTCCCGAACCTGGCCATGGGACGGGCGGGTTCGGTGTCCAACCTCGAGGGCTGGGCGGCCGGACGGGCGGCCGCGGACCTCGCGAGCCTCAACGGCCGCTCGGAGGTCGTCGGGGCGCATCGCCGCACGTAGGGCGCGGCCCCGCTGCGCACGGGGTCCCCCCGGGGGGCGAGGGGGACGTCCGTTCATGTGCTCGCCTCTGTGTTCGTCGGTATGTGCTCGTCGGGATCGGTCACGGGCAGGGAGCGGTTCAGCCCTTCTTGCGCCGGGTGTTGCCGCCGCGGCCGCGCAGCGGGACGCCCGCCTCCTTCAGGACGTTGTAGATGAACCCGTACGACCGGCCCGTCTCGGCCGCCAGGTCCCGGATGCTCTCGCCGGCCGCGTACCGCGGAGCGAGCTCCTTGGCCAGCTGCGTGCGTTCGGCACCGGTGACTCGGGTGCCCCTCGACAGCGTTCGGGTCACGGGGACCTCCTGTTCGACGGCTGGGCGGCGGGTCCGTCCCCGCAGCTCACAGCTGTGTTGATCTACACAACGTACACATTCCCCCCAATTACGCCCGCGATGCCGCACGAATCGCCGCGAATTCGGCCGAAGCTGGTCTTTTCCGTGGTGAACGGCGTGTCGTGACCGGATCCCGACCCCTCGGTTATCCACAGCCCGCGCTTCCGCCGCGCCGGACCGTCACGGCGGCCCAAGCTGGGCCCGTCACCACGGAAGGAGACCCGCATGATCACGTTTCCCGTCCCCGCGACCACCGTGTCCCGGTTCGCCGTCGCCGCCGAGCACGTCCCGCACGACCTCGCGAACCTCCTGCTGCGCGCGTCCGCCGGTCCCTACGACGCGCACATCGCCGGGCGCGTCGGCTCCCCCGCCCTCGACCTCGCCCGCGACCACGTGACCGCGATGCGCTGGAACCCGCTGCGCGTCACGTCCGTCCGTCCCGAGGACCGGCGGGCCGAGTGGGCCTTCCACGACGCCGAGGAGTTCGCGCTCGTCACCGCCGCCGCGCCGATCACCGACCAGCCGCGCGCGTCCCAGGTCGCCCGGGCCGCCGCCCGCGCCGTCGCCGAGGCCGTCGGCGGCGTCGCCGCCGACCTCGTCACCGGCCACATCCTCGCCCCCGGCGCCGAACGGGCGCGCTTCGTCCTCGCCGACCAGTGGCTCGGCGACGTCCTGCCGCCCTTCCGCGCGAACGGCCGCTGCACCGCCCCCGATCCCGAACGGGACCCCGAGGGCGTCAACGGCTGCTCGTGCGTCCGCCTCCGCACCCGCGGCCTCCGCCGGTTCGGGCTGCCCGAGCTCCAGATCGCCGGCGTGGCCTGCCCGCACGACCTCGCGGCGCTGAACGTCCTGCGCAGCACGGCCCGCCGGCTCCTGACCGACCACTGGTCCTGGCTCGCCACCGGCCCCGCCCACCGCTCCCGCACGATCGACCGCGACGTCCACCTCACCGAAGCGGACTTCGGCGACTTCTGGGGCTCCGGCCGCCGGGTCCACCTGACGTCCCCGAGCCCGTTCCAGGTGACGCTCACCCCGCTCACCTCCCGCCTGCTGACCGTCGGCCCGCCCGAGGAGCACGACGGCACCGTCAACGACTGGCTCTGGGGCGACCAGATCCCACTCGGCCTCTACGACGTGATCAGCTCGCCCGCCGACCCGCCCCTGCCCACGGCCGCCTGACCCGACGGTTCGAGATGTGTGGCTCCCACTGCACGGTGGGAGCACCGCACGGTCACGTAAATCCGGCCCGCAAATCACGCGAAATCACCAGGCAGCGCACCGGGCCGCACGAAAAATGATCTTCACCCCCACAGCCTTAATGTGACCAAAAGTCAACGCTCCGTAGTCGCTCTGGCTACCATCGGGTCCCGACGGCGACCAAGGCGATCCCCCGGGGCGAACATGAACCGTTTCGTGGCAGACCTCAGACTCGCCGCCGTGGTCGGCGGCCTGTGCCGCTCCGCATGCGGGGCGCTGGGCTGCACGGCGGCGGCCGGCGTCATCTCCATCGGCGCCCCGGCGACGGCGGAGGCGACGTCCCCCGGCGAACCGCGCCCCCGCCGCCACGTCCCCGCCGCCGACCGCACCGCGTTCACCGCCGTCCACAAGAACGACCGCCACGGCGACGAGCTCCCCCTATGCCCCCAGCCTCCCGCCAGGGCGAAGCATTCGAAGCGCAAGGGCCAGGAGCCCGACCGGAACACCCCCCTCCACCCGGACTCCCCGGCCCTGGCTCACGCCACCGACGAACACCGAAACCAACCGCATTCCATGACCGACCACATCCCACAGACCAGCCTCCCCCACCCCCCAACATTCGAGGCCGCCCTGAACCCGCCCCAACGCGCCCTTAACAACACGGCAAGCGCCACGTCGCCGGAGCACCCGAACCGGAAGGAGCGTCCACCGGCCGCCCGATCCGACGTCGCGACCACCACGGTGGCAACGGCTCTGCTCCTCTTGCTTCTCCCGACCATCGCGGCCATCTGCTACCCGCTGCGACGCCGCGCCTCCTCCCCCGAACCGCCCAAGCCGCCTCCCCCGTCCGCGCTCCGCTGCAGGCCGCCGCTCGACCCGTTCACCATCGGCGCCGTGGGACTCGCGGGCCCGGGAGCCCTGGCCACGGCCCGCGTGATGGCCCTCGCCGCCCTCGGAACGCAACGCCCGTCCCTGGTCGTGATCCCCCGCCCGGACGTCACCCGCATGTTCGGCCTCGACGAAGACGAACTCCTCGACGACGACATTTCCGAACTGTTCATCCCCGGAAATCTCGACGCCGCCCTGGCGTATCTCGAAACCGAACTGACGATCCGCCGGAACGCCGGCAGGCCCCCCGTCCCCCGACTGCTCCTCATCGCCGACTGCGCGGGCGAAACCGACCGGATCCACACTCTCCTGAACGTCCATCGAGGCGGGGTGTCCGCGGTCCTGATGGGCCCCTGGACCGGCGACCGCGCGACCGTCACCGCCGACGGCGTGGTGGCCGTCCCTCCCACGGACGCCACCCTGCCCGCCCACCTGCCGACGATGTCCAGGGTCCAGGCCCACGACCTCCTCTACGCCGCCGTCACACCCCCGCCCGTCCGCCGACGCCCCACCCGCCGCTCCACCGCCCGCCGCGCCTGAAGCCACCCCAGCCACGGGCCGCTACCACACCGACGCCTGACCCGCGGCCGACCCCGGACACAACGCCACCAGCCCACCGCCGGTGACATGTAGTCCGCCGCCTCGGCCCCACACCCGCACGCCCGCAGAACCACGGTCCGAACCAACCGCGAACGCGGAGCTGGCGGCAACGCGCCCCGGACGCCCCCGGCTTCTGCCCCCGGCGCGCCAGCCCACACCGGAGGAAGGCGGCGCCCCCGCCACCGCCGTGCGCGGGCATCGTGCGCCGACGCTGCCGGACGGCGCTGCCGGCCGGTTCCGTGCCACCGGGCCGGAGGCGCCCAGCTCGAAAGCCCGGCGGCGTGGGGCGGCCGGGTCGATTTCGAACCCCAACCCGACGCGATCGGCACCCCAACGCGATCGGCCCCCAACCCGGCCGCCGAACCGGCCCCGGCGCAAATCAGCGCGAACGGCCAACGGCCCGAACGCCACCCCAATACGGACGGCCCCAGCCTCGAACGGCTCCCCAGCCCGGACGGCGCCCAGCCCCGGACGGCGGCCCTGCCCCCGCACGACCGCAAAGCGCACACGGCGACGAGGGCACGAGCCGCCCCAGGCATCCGCAGCCCCAGGCATCTGCAGCCCCAGGCATCCGCAGCGGTGGGTGTGCGCGGCGGACGGTGTCCGCAGCCCCAAGCGTCCCTGGCGGCGGGCCTCCCTGGCGCCGGGCGTCCGCGGCAGTGGGCGTGCGCGGCCCCGGCGCCCCTGACTTCGGGTGTGCGTGCGGCGGACGTCCGCAGCCCCGAACATCCCTAGCGCCGGACGTTCGCAGCCCCAGCCCCTGGCGCCGGGCGTCCCTGGCGCCGGGTGTACGCGGGCGGTAGGCGTGCACGGGCGGTAGGCGTGCGCAGCCCCCGGCGTCCTGGCGGCCGGTTTGCGCGGCACGGGGTGTGCGTGGTGTTGGAGTGCGGGCGGTTGGGGCTTCGTCCGTGGGCTCGGTGGCTGGATGCAGGCGGGGCGGGGTTGGGGTTGCGGGTTGGGGCGCCGGGCGGACGGGGCGGGCCGGGGGGCGGGGTGGGTCAGGGGTCGGGGAGGGGGGCTTCGGCTTCGGCTCTGAGGGTTCGGAGGGCGCGGAGGGCCCTTCGGAGGACGGCCGTGTCCGGTGGTTCTTGGACGGTGCGGTTGAGGTAGGCGTCGCAGCGTGCGAGCCAGGCGCGGGCGGCGTCCTCGACGCGGGCCTCGGCCCGGCGGGATCTCGCCAGGGCCAGGTCGCGTTTCTCGGCGAGGATCCGGCGGGTGAGGTCGGGGTCGTCGGCGAGGGCGTGGACGTCGCGGAGGGCGAAGCGGCCCAGCCGGTCGCGTTCGAGGCCGCGTTCCTCGGCCATCCGGTCGAAGGTCTTGCGTGGCCAGGCGAGGATCGTCGCGGCGCCGCCGGCGTCGACGCTGTCGAGGAGGGGGCCCTTGCGGGCCGCGACCACCTCCCGGACGGCCTCGGCGTCGAGTGCGTCGAGGTCGCGGAGGAGGTAGACCGGGTGGCCGCGGAAGCTGCTGATGACGGTCAGGTCGCCGCGGGCCGCGAGGACCTCGACGTCGCGGCGTTCCACGTCGAGGCGGACGCGGGCGGCGAGGCGGGCGGCCGCGCGGGTGGAGCCGATCGGCGGGTCCGCGCCGAAGGCGGCGACGACCCGGTCGCCGCGGTCCCTGCATTTCTCGGCGAGGCCGGCCGACCAGCGTTCGCCGTCCAGGTCGGGTTCGGGAAGGACTCCGTGCTCCCGGCCGACGCGCATCTGCCAGCGGGAGATTCCGAGGTATCGGGCGAACTGGTGGGTGCCGTAATGGGCGGGCATGGCGGGCCTTTCGTCCTTGGGCTGTCGGCTTCCACCTTCGCTTTCGCGTCCGGCGGCCGTGCACGGAACACGGGCCTGTGGATAACTTCGAAAGAACGTTTCTCCCATTTCGGTTATTGGTGGTCATTTCATTGGTCCATGTGCTTGGGAAGGGCCTAGAGCGTGCAAAGGTAAGGGCATGAACTCGACGAGACGGCTGGGAATCGGGCTGGCGGCGGTGGGGCGGCCGGCGTACATCAACGTGGGCCGCGCGGAGGAGTTGCCGTTGCACCGGGGCGTGGACGACCTCCGCCGGGCCACCTGGGACCTTCTGGACGCCGCCTACGCGGCGGGCATCCGCTGGATCGACACGGCCAGGTCGTATGGCAGGGCGGAGGAGTTCCTGGGCGGGTGGCTCGAGGACAGGGCGCCCAGAAATGTGACCGTCTCGAGCAAATGGGGCTACGCGTACGTCGGCGACTGGGACATCGAGGCGCCGGTGCACGAACGCAAGGAGCACAGTCTGCAGCGGTACCGCTCCCAGTACGCGGAGACCCGGGAACTCCTGGACGACCATCTGTCCGTCTACCAGGTGCATTCGCTCACCATGGACAGCCCTCTGTTCAAGGACGTCCGGCTTCAGGCGGCCATCGCGGAGGCCGCCTCCGACGGGATCCGCGTGGGGTTCTCGACGTCGGGGCCGGAGCAGGGCGAGACCATCCGGCGCGCCATGGCCCTGGAGGTGTCCGGGCAGCGTCTCTTCAGCACCGTCCAGTCGACGTGGAACATCCTGGAGACCTCGGCGGAGGACGCGCTGCGGGAGGCCCACGCGGAGGGCCTGCACGTGATCCTCAAGGAGGTGATGGCGAACGGGAAGCTGGCGCTGCGCCCGCCGTTCGCGGCGCGGAGGGTCGCCTTCGAGAACCGCGTGGAGCCGGACGCCCTCGCCATCGCGGCGGCGCTGAGCCGTCCCTGGGCGGGGACGGTGCTGATCGGCGCGGTCAGCCCCGCGCAGCTCGAGGCCAACCTGCAGGCGATGGGCGTCTCCCTGGACGAACGGGAGCTGGAGGTGCTCGCGGACCTGAGCGTCCCGCCGGAGCGCTACTGGGCCGACCGGAGCGCGCTTCCCTGGACCTGAGCGGCACGCCGACGGGGCGCCTTCCGGTTCATGGCACGATGAAGCGCGCCCACCAAGATCGGAAACGTGTCGATGCAGCCAGCACCCCCAGAGATGATCGGCCCCTACCGCGTCGTCGCGCCGCTCGGTTCGGGCGGGATGGGCGAGGTGTTCCTCGCGACGTCGCAGAGCCGCCGGGCGGTCGCCGTGAAGGTCATCCGAGACGAGCTGCTGGACGACCCGAAATGGCGCGCGCGGTTCCGCCGGGAGGTGACGTCGGCGCGGTCGGTGAGCGGGTTCTACACGGCGGCCGTCGTCGACGCGGATCCCGACGCCGACCGGCCGTGGCTGGCGACGCAGTACATCCGCGGGGTGAGCCTCGCGAAGGCGGTGCTGGAGAAGGGGCCGCTGCCGGAGCGGGCCGCGTGCCGGCTCGGGGCCGGGCTGGCGGAGGCGCTCATCGCGATCCACGACGCGGGGATCGTGCACCGTGACCTCAAGCCGTCCAACGTGCTGCTGGCGTCGGACGGCCCCCGCGTGATCGACTTCGGCATCGCGCGGCCGCTGGGGGCCGTCCCGCTCTCGCGCACGGAGGTCATGGGGACGCCCGCGTACATGTCCCCCGAGCAGGCGCTCGGCGAGCCCGTGACGCCGCGCAGCGACGTGTTCGCGCTGGGGTCGACGCTCGTCTTCGCGGCGACCGGTTCGGCTCCCTTCGGGAGCGGGCGCAAGGTGCGCGGGCGGATCGTGCACGGCATCCCCGATCTCAGCAGGCTGCCCGACCCGATGCGGGGCGTGGTGACGCGCTGCCTCAGCAAGCTGCCGGACGACCGCCCGTCACCGGACCAGGTCCTCACCGCGTTCTCCACGCTCCTGGACGCCCACTACGGCGTGGAATGGCTGCCCTCGGGCGTCGAGGAGCTGATCGGCGCGACCGAGCAGACGCTCCGGGAGGTCACCGCCGAGCTGCCCACGCTCCGGGAACCGTCCCCGTAAGGGTCAGAGCCCTTCGGCGAGCGCGTCCCAGAAGGCCGTCTCGTAGGCGTGCACGAGGCGCGCGCAGCGGACGGCCTCGACGGGGTCGTCGCCCGCGTCCAGTCCCGCCGCCACGACGGCCAGGGCCCGCTCGCCGAAGCCGGGCGGCGGCTCCGCGAAGAAGGAGAAGAACGCGACCGCCTGCTCGGTGAAGCCGTAGCAGGCCCGCAGGGCGCGGGCGGTGCGCGCGCAGTAGCCGCCCCACTCCTCCAGATTGACCAGCATCGCCAGTGCGACCTCGGTGGCCGTGCCGAAGGCCGCCCGCTGCGCGAGGTGGGCGGGGTAGGCCTGGGCGAACGGAAGAGGATCCCGGGCGTTGAGATTCTTCTCACTTTCGCCGAGCGCCGCGGCGAAGTCGTCCAGCAGGCCCAGCGCGTGCCCTTCTCCCTGCGCCAGCTCCAGGAAAAGGTCGCCTGAGGGCGGATCGGGATGGCGTGCAGCGAGGAGGGCGAAACTACGCCGATCGCTGCGCACGATGCGATACTCCTCGACGGCCAGCCAGACCAGGCGTTCTCGGGGCAAGTCGCCCGTTTCAAGGAGATCGAGGAAGCGGTTGCCGCCCGCGGCGGCCCCGATCTCGGCGCGGGCGCGCGCGACCAGTCCGGCCGCCTCACGGTCGCTCATGACCCCACGTGAGCACCCGTCGGGCCGTCCGTCAACGCGCCGGGCCCGGATTGGCCCATGTGATCACCTGGATACGATGAAGAGCGGAACGTCTACGCAGGTGTGGACGCAGTTGGGAGCGAGCGAGTATGTCGGATTTCGAGCTCAACCACGCGGGCGGCCGGATGCCTCTCGAGGTGACCGAGGCGACCGAGGGCCCCTCCGGACTGGGGGTGAACACGCTGCTCAAGGACACCGGGCACGTCACCCTTGATCCCGGTTTCACCAACACCGCGTCCACCACGTCGGCCATCACCTATATCGACGGCGATGCGGGGATCCTGCGCTACCGCGGGTACCCGATCGAGGAGCTGGCCGAGAAGTCGTCCTTCCTCGAGGTCGCCTACCTGCTGATCTACGGGGAGCTGCCGACCGGGGACCAGCTCGCCGCGTTCACCGACAACGTCCGCAACCACACCTTGCTCGACGAGAAGTTCCGCGCGTTCTTCTCCGCCTTCCCGCGGCGCGCGCACCCGATGGCGGTGCTGTCGTCCGCGGTGAGCGCGCTGTCGACGTTCTATCAGGACAGCCTCGACCCCTTCGACCCGGAGCAGGTCGACCAGTCCAGCATCCGGCTGATCGCCAAACTCCCGACGATCGCGGCCTACGCGTACAAGACGTCCAACGGTCAGCCGCTGCTGTACCCGGACAACAGCCTCGGGTACGTCGAGAACTTCCTGCGCATGACGTTCGGCCTGCCCACGCAGCCCTACGAGGTCGACCCGGAGATCGTCCGGGTGCTCGACATGCTGTTCGTGCTGCACGCCGACCACGAGCAGAACTGCTCCACCTCCACCGTGCGGCTCGTCGGCTCCAGCCAGGCCAACCTGTTCTCGTCGGTCTCCGCGGGCGTCGACGCCCTGTTCGGCCCGCTGCACGGCGGCGCCAACCAGGCGGTCCTGGAGATGCTGGAGCGGATCCACCAGGACGGCGACGACATCGAGACGTTCGTCCGCCGGGTCAAGGACAAGGAGCCCGGCGTCAAGCTGATGGGCTTCGGCCACCGGGTCTACCGCAACTACGACCCGCGCGCCGCGGTGGTCAAGAAGGCCACGAGCAAGGTGCTAGACGCGCTCGGCAAGTCCGACCCGCTGCTGGACCTCGCCATGCGCCTGGAAGAGGTCGCGCTGAGCGACGACTACTTCGTCGAGCGGAAGCTCTACCCGAACGTCGACTTCTACACCGGCGTCATCTACAAGGCGATGGGCTTCCCCACGAACGCCTTCACGGTCCTGTTCGCGCTCGGCCGGCTCCCCGGCTGGATCGCGCAGTGGCGCGAGATGCTGAACGACCCCGCCACCAAGATCGGCCGCCCGCGCCAGGTCTACGTGGGCCCGGGCGAGCGTCACTACGTGGACGTGTCCGCCCGCTGAGGCGCTCCGGACGGCGGTGGACGGGCCCTGCCCGCCCGCCGCCGTCCTGCTTTATCCACAGGCTCGCATTCTGGTTACATGCCTCTCCGCGCTCGCCGAGGCTGGGTTTCGCACCGGCCGAGCGCGAGGAGGCAGCCATGCCAGTCACGATCACCGTTCCCGAGGAGACGACCGCGCGGTTCGTCGTCGCCGCCGACCGGGTTCCCGGCGACATCGCCGCCGTGATCCGCCGGGCCCTGCCCGGGCCGTACGCGAAGGCGGCCGCGGAGCGGCTCGGCACGCCCGGTCTGATGATCACGGTCCATCCGGCGGACTCGGCGCCCTGGCGGCTGCACCGCGCGGCCGGTGTCGACGCCGCCGACACCGAGGCGATCGAACGGGCCGACCGGCACATCGGGGTCACGTCCGTCCTCCAGGTCGACGAATTGCCGACGGCGCTGCACGTCGTCCGCGCCACGGCCCTGGCGATCGCCGAGGAGGTCTGCGGCGTCCCCGTCGACCTCGACACCGACCAGATCCTCCCCGCGTCGCGGCCCGGCGACACCGGCGGCTTCGTCCTCGCCGACGGGTGGCTCGGCGCGTCCCTCCCGCCCTACCGGGCCGGCGGGCGCTGCGAAGCACCGGACGACGACGAGGCCTGCACCTGCGTCCGCCTCAGGTCCCGCGGGCTGCGCCGCTTCGGGATCCCCGAACTCGAGATCACCGGCGTGGCCTGCACGCAGGACGTGGCCGCGCTCAACGTCCTGCGCACGACCGCGCAGCGGCTGCTCCCCCTCGGGCGGCATCCGGGCCGCCACACGGTGACGTCCGAGCCGGCGCTGACCGGCACCGACTTCGCCGAGTTCTGGGGCGGCCGCCGGCCGATGTGGGACGACGATCCCGTCCCCGTCCGGCTGGTCGAGGCCGGTCCCGGGCGGCTGGCCATCGAGCAGCCCGCCGACTATCCCGGCGGCCTGAACGACTGGCTGTGGGACGAACTGCCCTCGGCCCTCCACCAGGTGCTCAGCCGCGAACCCGACCGAACACCGGCCGCCTCCGCACCCGGCGGCTAACGTCGCCTGTCATGGACGAGTCTCTGCAGAAGGTGCTGGCGGACGTCGCGGCCGAACGTGCGGCCCAGGAGCGGGCCTGGGGCGTCCAGGACTTTCCGGACGGCACCGGGCCGGCGTTCACCGAACACGCCGATCGGTCCAAGCGCGACTGCGCGGACGCCGCGGCGTCCGGTGAGCCGACCTGGCGGCACATCCTCACCGAGGAGTTCTACGAAGCCCTCGCGGAGTCCGATCCCGCCCTGCTGCGCAAGGAACTCGTGCAGACGGCCGCGGTCGCGGTCCAGTGGATCCAGGCGCTCGATCGCCGGCACGGCGGCGGCGTCCCGGCGGAGAAGCTGGTCCGCGACCGCATCCCGGAGATCATCACCGGCTCCGGCCGGAACCCGCGGACCCGGATCGCCGGGCAGGGCGAGTACACGTCCCTGCTGCGCGCCAAGCTCCTGGAGGAGGTGACCGAGTACACCGACGACGCGGATCCGACGAGCTCGCCGACGTCCTGGAGGTCGTGCACGCCCTCGCCGCCGTCCACGGCCTCACTCCCGGCGACCTGGAACGCCGCCGCACGGCCAAGGCCGCCGAACGCGGCGGCTTCACCGGCCGAGTCGTCCTCCGCCTCCCGTCGCCCTGACCGATTTCCTGCACACCTACGATCACCACCGCTGCCGCACCGCACTGGGCGGCCGACCACCCGTCACCCGCGTCACAACGCTGAAGGTCGATACGGCTGAAGCGCGAGCCGGGCGTGAGCGGCACGGCGAACGCGGCCTCGGCGAGCGCGGGCCGGGCGTTGGGCGGCGCGGCGGGTGCGGCGTCGGGCCTCGGCGAGGGCGAGCGAGGGTGCGCCGGTCGACGTCCACGCTCCGCACGCGGGCGTCGTGTGCCTGGGCGGTGTGCCTGGGCGGTGTGCCTGGGTGTGGACGCCCGCGGACGGCGATGAGTCGAGCGTGGACGGTTTCTACTTCTCCAGGACAGCGGAGGAAGGATGGTGCGCGGTCCGGAACACCCATTCGTTCCATCTGAACTCGTGGTCGACCAGCACCAGCGTGCGCCAGCCGCGGTAGAGGCACCCGGACCGCTGATCATGCGGGGAAAGGCCGTCGATCAGCTCCTGCCACAGGTCGTAGTCCTCGTACTTGAGCAACTGCGAGGCGTCGGTGATGACGACGCACTCCGCCTTGGCGGAACGATCGTCCAGTGCCTCCCGGAAATCTCCCCATCCCCGGGTCGCTTCGTACGGCAGCTGCAGCGCGGCGACGAACTGCTCGATGGTCTTGGCCGCGGTCGTGCACGCCGAGCCCAGCGCCATCCGCACCGTGACCTCGTCGGGCTCGTCGCCGAACGCCGCGTCGAGGGCCCGCGCGAGGCGCCGAACCAGCTCGCCGACCTTGGAGCCGTCCAGCTCCACGGTGATCAACGTGCCGCACTCGTCGATCACGCGAGCGGTGAGCGCGTCGATGCCGTCGCCGCCGGTGTGCACGGTCTCCCGAGTCATGACCCCATCGTGGGCCACCGACCGGCGCGGTGACCAATGATTTGATCGGCTGGTTTCGATAACGGCCGGTTGCCCGGCGCCCCGGCGCGAAGGTGTGTCAGGTCGCGCCTATCTTTTCGGCCAGCTCAGGGGACAGTGGGTAAGGGCGTTCAGGCGGCAGGAGGATTTTCGCTCTCGATGTCTTGCCGTCTTGGAGCAGGCGGTGGATTCGGCGGACGAGCGGTGTGCGGTCCTCGATCCCGATAATCCAGTCGTCCACGTAACGGTCGATCACATGGCGGCTCAGGCCGATCTGGATGCTGCGTTGTTCGAGTTTCTGCCCGCGCAACGAGCGTTCCGGGTCCCATTGGACGTGGACGACCGCGTGCGCGAAACGGCGGCGCCATTCGTCGGAATCGCGGAAGACCCGGCGGTCGGCGTGGGTGGGCACGGCCTGCGCGAGGGCCTCCTCCCATCCGGCGCGGGTGATCCGTACCGCGAGGACCATCTCCTGGCCCGGCTTGCTGGCCCAGTTGCTGCGCGCCATCAGCCAGAGGAAGGAGGGCTTGATCCAGGTCATCCGGTTGCGAGAGAAGGGTTCGACGAACGTGCCGGTCCCGATGGCGGGTACGCCGATCTCCGGCCGGTATGCCTGGTAGACGGTGATCGAGTCACGATCGTGTGCGGCGCGGATCTGCCGGAGCGGAACGGTCATGTCATGCCTTCGTCGTATCGCGGGTCGCCGTCATCGCGGCTCGCCGGTGCATATTGGCCGTTCGGCGCACCGGCGGTCAACGCGTTTATCCGCCGGTGTCGCGGGCCCGGGCAGGGGTAGATAGCCTGCCCTCCGAGACTGTTTCCGTGCGGGGGCGATGACCGTGGCCACTTTCGTTCTGATTCCCGGCGCCGGTGGGCGTGCCTGGTACTGGCATCGGCTGATCCCCGAGTTGCGGGGGCATGACGTCGTGGCCGTGGACCTTCCGGCGGACGACGACTCCGCGGGGCTGCGAGAGTACGCCGACACGGTGGTGTCCGCGATCGGCGGCAAGACGGACGTGGTCCTCGTCGCGCAGTCGATGGGCGGGCTGACGGCGCCGCTCGTGTGCGCGCGGGTTCCGGTGAAGTCGCTGGTGCTGGTCAACGCCATGGTGCCGGTGCCCGGGGAGACGGGCGCCGAATGGTGGCGGAACACCGGACAGCCGCGGGCGGCGGCCGAACTGGCGGTGCGGCAGGGGCGGACGCCCGCCGAGGAACTGGACCCGATGGAGATCTTCTTCCACGACGTCCCGCCGGACGTGGTCGCGGAGGCGATGCGGGAGGAGCCGCGGCAGTCGTCGGCTCCGTTCGAGGAGCCGTGGCCGCTGGACGCGTGGCCCGACACGCCGACCGTGTTCCTCCAGGGACGGGACGACCGGCTGTTCCCCCTCGAATGGCAGCGGGGAGTCGTCCGGGACCGGCTGGGGATTCCCGTCGAGGAGCTGCCCGGCGGGCACCTGGTGGCGCTCGGGCATCCCCGGGAGCTGGCGGCGCGCCTGGTGCGCGCGGCGTCCTGAGGCTCAGCCGCGCGTGCGGCGGCGGTGCGCCTTCTGGCGGCAGGCCGGGCCGCAGGACCGTGCGGGACGGCCGGTTCGCGAGGCGTTCAGCGGGCCGCCGGGCGGACGAGCCCGGTCTCGTAGGCCGCGATGACGAGCTGGGCGCGGTCGCGGGCGTCCAGCTTGGCCAGCAGGTGACCGATGTGGGTCTTCACGGTGGCCGGGCTGAGGTGCAGGTGCTCGGCCAGCTCGGCGTTCGACAGCCCGCGCGCGATGAGGGTGAGGACCTCCCGCTCCCGGGCGGTGAGGGCGCCGAGCCCGTCGGGCGCGGGCCGGACGGGGCCGGGACCGCGGACGAACTCGGCGATCAGCCGCCGCGTCACCGTGGGCGCGAGCAGCGACTCCCCCTCGGCGATCACCCGGACGGCCGACAGCAGATCGGCGGGCGGGGTGTCCTTGAGCAGGAAGCCGCTGGCCCCCGCCCGCAGCGCCCCGTAGACGTAGGCGTCGAGGTCGAACGTGGTGAGGATCAGCACGCGGACGTCCGGGAGGGCGGCGCAGATCCGGCGGGTGGCCTCGAGCCCGTCCATCTCGGGCATCCGGACGTCCATGAGGACGACGTCGGGACGTTCGCGCGCGGCGAGTTCGACGGCCTCGGCGCCGGTCCCCGCCTCCCCCACCACGCGGAGCCCGGGCGCGGTGTCGATGAGGACGCCGAAGCTGCCGCGGACCAGGGCCTGGTCGTCGGCGACGAGGACGCGGAGTTCTTCCACGGTGCTCACGTTTCGTAGGGGAATCGGGCCGTGACGGCGAATCCGCCCTCGGGCCGGGGCCCGGCGCTGAACTCGCCGCCGTACATCATGACGCGTTCGCGCATCCCGATGATCCCGTGCCCCTCGCCGGGGCCGCCGGGCAGGACGCGCACGCCGGGGCCGTCGTCGGCGACGTCGATGGCGACGCGGCCGCCGTCGGCGACGACGCCGACGCGGCAGCGGGCGGGCGCGGCGTGCTTGACCACGTTGGTGACGGCCTCCTGGACGATGCGGTAGACCGCGAGCGCGACGCTCTCGGGCACGTCGCCGGCGCGCACGTCGAGGTCGACGCGGACGCCGGCCATGGCGGCCCGCTCGGCGAGCGCGTCGAGGGCGGCGAGGTCCGGGGGCGGCGCGAGGGAGCCCTCGCCGGTGGCGTCGGCGCGCAGGACGCCGAGGAGGTGCCGCATCTCGGCGAGGGTGCCGCGGCTCGTGGCCTCGATGACGCGGAGGGCGTCGACGGCCTCGGCGGGGCGCGCCTCGGCGACGTGCACGGCGACGCCGCTCTTCACGGCGATGAGGCTCATGCTGTGGGCGACGATGTCGTGCAGCTCCCGGGCGATGCGGAGCCGCTCCTCCCCGACGGCGCGGTCGGCGAGCTCGCGGGCGAAGCGCGCGGCGTGCTCGCGGCGGTCGCGGACGGTGCGGCCGAGCGCCCAGGACGCGCCGAGCACCGCGAGGCCGAGCACGAGGAAGCCGAGCCGTTCGGCCTGCCAGCCCATCGGACCGGCGAGGGCGGCGCCGAGGATGACGACGCAGCTCAGCACGCCGATGAGGGTGGTGGGCACCCATCTCCGCCGCCGCCGGGTGACGGCGACCGTGTAGAGCGCGTAGGCCGCGGCGACGAAGGCGTCCGACGGCATGTCGAGCAGCATCATCAGGGCGGACGCGGTGAACACGACGGCGAACACGGGGACGGGCCAGATCCGCCGCACGGCGAGCGGGAGCCCGGACGCGGTGAGCAGGAAACCGGCGGCGACCGCGGAGACGCCGGACCGCGCGGACGCGAGCATCACGAACACGTAGAGGAGCGCCGCCGCGGCGTCGAGGGCGATCAGCTTCGACCGGGCGACCCGCGCGCCGAGCGGGACGAGCGGGACGCGCGCTTCGGGTTCGTCCACGTCGCAACGGTATCCGGGGGCCGCGGGCGGGCGCGTCCGCCCGGCGGGCGTCGGACCGGGGTCGGAGGCGTCCGGGCGATCTCCGACCACGGTCGTACGGAGGAGTCCGGCCCGCGTTCCGATGTGCGCGGGGCCGTCCGGGGACGACCGTGGACGGCATGATCGAGGTACGTGAGCTGACCAAGCGCTACGGCGCGACGACGGCGGTGGACCGCCTGTCGTTCACGGTGGCGCCCGGGACGGTCACCGGGTTCCTCGGGCCGAACGGCGCGGGGAAGTCGACGACGATGCGGGTGCTGCTGGGCCTGGACGCGGCCGAGTCCGGTGAGGCGCTGGTGAACGGCGGCCGGTACGCGGCGCTGCGGCGGCCGATGTTCGAGGTGGGCGCGCTGCTGGACGCCGGCGCGGTGCACGGCGGCCGCCGGGCGATCGACCATCTGGGCTGGCTGGCGCGCAGCAACGGCGTGTCGCCGCGCCGGGCGGCCGAGGTGCTGGAGCTCGTCGGCCTGGCCGGAGTGGCGCGCAAGCGGGTCGGGGGCTTCTCGCTGGGCATGCGGCAGCGGCTCGGGGTCGCGGCGGCGCTGCTGGGCGACCCGGGCGTGCTGCTGTTCGACGAGCCGGTGAACGGCCTGGACCCGGACGGCGTGCGCTGGATCCGCGAGCTGATGCGGTCCCTCGCGGCGGAGGGCCGCACGGTGCTGATCTCCAGCCACCTGATGAGCGAGATGGAGCTGACCGCCGACCGGCTGATCGTGATCGGCCGCGGCCGGCTGATCGCCGACACGTCGGTCCGGGAGCTGGCGGACCGGTTCGCGCGGGGCGTGCGGGTCCGCTCGCCGCGTCCGGACGAGCTGACGGCGGTGCTCGCGGCCGCCGGGGGACGCGTGGAGGCCGAGCAGGGCGACGCGCTAAGGGTGACGGGCCTGGACGTGGCGGAGATCGGCGACCGCGCGGCGGCGCACGGCATCCCGCTGCACGAGGTGGCGGCGCAGAGCGCGTCGCTGGAGGAGGCGTACATGGAACTGACCGCCGACAGCGCCGAGTTCGGCTCGGTGACGCGATGAGCGAGATCGGGACGGGCGAACGCCGGACCGGGCTCCCCGGCGGGGAGGCCGTGACGGCGCACGGCCCCGCGGCGGACGCCGCGGCGGCGGGGGCGGCGCGGGCCGGCGGGACGTGGGCGGGCGCGATCGCCGCCGAGTGGCACAAGCTGCGCACCGTCCGCTCGACGGCCGCGCTCGCGGCGACGATCGGCGCCGGGTTCGTCCTGTGCCTGCTGTGGTCGCTGTACGCCTCGCAATACTGGGACGGCCTGTCGGCGGAGCGCCGCGCGAAGCTGACCGTGGCACCGCCGACCCAGTTCCTCGAGCTGATCCTGCCGGTCTGCGGCGTGGTCCTCGGCGCGCTGACGCTGACGTCGGAGTACGCGACCGGGATGATCCGCACGACCCTCACGGTGCTGCCCCGCCGCCTCCCGCTGCTCGTCGCCAAGGCCCTGGCGGCGGCCGGCGGCGTCTTCGGCGCCGGGCTGGTCGCCCTCGCGGCCGCGCTCGTAGCGGGCAGGGCGATCGCGGGCGGCCGTCCGATGCCGGGGTTCGAGGGCTCGCTCGTCGAGCATCTCCCGCACCTGGTC
This sequence comes from Spirillospora sp. NPDC052242, assembly GCF_040679555.1. Lineage (NCBI taxonomy): Bacteria > Bacillati > Actinomycetota > Actinomycetes > Streptosporangiales > Thermomonosporaceae > Spirillospora > Spirillospora sp. NPDC052242. Next base: position 102,720 of record NZ_JBFAUZ010000026.1, on the reverse strand, counting down.
GCGGTGGCGCTGACGACGGCGGCCATCACGCTGATGGCGCTCGGCGCCGCCGCGCTGCTGCGGTCGACGGCCGCGACGATCACGATCGGGATGGGCCTGATGTTCGTCGCGCCGCCGGTCGTCCGGCTGCTGCCGGCCCCGTGGAACGACCGGATCTGGTGGCTGCTGCCGACGGGCTTCCCGAACCAGATCGCGCCGGTGCCGGGATCCACGGCGGGCGACGACGGGCTGCCCGCGCCCGTCGCGGGGGCGCTGCTGGTCGCTTACGTCGCGGTCATGGTGGGCGCCGGCGCGTACGCGTTCGCGCGCCGCGACGCGTGACCGCCGCGGGCGCGCCCGCCCCGGAGGGGGCCCCGTTGGGCGGGGCGGTGGCGGCGGAGTGGCGGAAGCTGCGCACGGTCCGCTCCACCTACGGCGTGCTGGGGGCGGCCTTCGCGTTCTCCCTGTTCACCGTGCTGCTCGCGTTGCAGCTCGCCCGGACCTGGGACGGCCTCGGCCCGGACGATCGCGCGCTGGTGGCGATCCGCCCGGTGCTGGAGCTCGCCGGGTGGGTGGGCGGCCTGTGCCTGGCGATCCTCGGGGTGCTGAGCGTGACGTCGGAGTACCGGACCGGCATGGTGCGGCTGAGCCTGGTCGCGGTACCGCACCGCGGGAGGTTCCTGGCCGCGAAGGCCCTGGTGGTGGGGGCGGTCGCGCTGGCCGCGGGACAGGTGACGACGGTGGGGGTCTTCCTCGCCACCCGGCCGGCCGTCGGCGACCGCCCGATCGCCGACCAACGCGCGGCGATCGTCGAGGAGCTGCCCGGGTTCGCCGTCTCCGGGCTGTCGGTGGTGGCGTTCGCGCTGTTCGGACTGGGCCTCGGCGTGCTGCTGCGGTCGGCGGCCGGGGCGATCGCGGGCGTGGTGCTCGTCTGGCACGTGCTGCCCGTGGCGGTGTTCCAGCTGCCGAGCCCGTGGGACGAGCGGGCCGGATCCGTGATGCTGAGCGGGCTGCCGGCGCAGATCTCGGGACGCGGCGCCGAGTCGTCCATCTACGGTGAGCTGCTGCCGCCGGTGGCGGCGTCGGCCGTGCTGGCCGCGTACGCGCTGGTGCCGCTGGCCGCCGGGACGCTGGCGCTGCGGCGCCGGGACGCCTGAGCGGCGGGAGGGACGGCCCGGGCGAGGGACCCGGGAGGACGGCGGCGTCCGGGCACGGGCGCCGCCGTCGGCGGTGCCGGCTCAGCCGACCCGCAGGTTGGTCATCCGGACGGCGAGGCGGGAGCGCAGCAGCGCGATGGCCTCGGCGAGCCGCGGCGCGGCGGCCTGGGCCCGCACGATCCGGCCGTCGATCTCGATGACGGCGCGGGCCAGCGCCGGGCGGGGCAGGGCCGGGTCGGCCACGACGCTGAGCGTGACCTGGACGGACGTGACGGCGCCGTGGGCCTTGGCCAGCGCCTCGCCGACGGCGCGTTCGGCCGCGCCGCGCTCGTGCGCGGTGACGTCGCCCGAGATCAGGAACCGGATGTCGGGTCGCTCACAGGTCGCGTTCATGATTCCCCCAGTTCGGTCGGTGGTGGGCCGGAATCCGGGCGAGCGCCGCACGGGACATCGCTGCCGTCCGCTTTCGCGGCGCGCGTGCGCTGCGCCTCCGTACCAGTGAACGCCGGAACCGTCGAAAGTACGCCCGGCCGCAGAGAGACCTTCGTCACCGAGGCGGGCACCTGCGGCGACGCGGACGAGATCCGGATCACGCCCGGACGCCGGCCCGCGCGGCAGGACCGCCGCCGGGCCCCCGGACGATCGGCGGCGCGGCCTCACGTATTGTTCAGCAGACCGCCGGACGCCCGTCATTATCGTTTCGCACGGGACGGTACGGAAATCACCGCCGATTGGTCGACTGCGACACCCGAGAACGCCCGGCAATTCATGTGCCATCAGGGACGCGCCGCCATCGAAGCGGCCATCGAAGCGACGCCCGAAGCGGTCACGGAAGCGGACGCGGAATTGGCGCGCGGGCGCGCCCGTCCGGCCGCGGCGGCCACGGTCCGCCGCCGTACCGCCACCGACAGCGTCGAACGACCCCGTGGTCACGCTCCAAACCGCCCTTCCGTGATCGGTGCGGCGAAGGGACGCGTTGGCGCGGCATAGGCGAGAGGAGTATCGTCTGCGACTCCGAACGGCGGGACCGTCCGTACTTCGAGGCGTACGGCACCGCGCTGCGCTGCCCGTTCCGGCACGATTGGGAGATTACGAAGACGCCTTTTCCGTACTTCCCAAAATCGTGCTTCCATCCTCTAACATAGGGCGGTGCCGTTCCGCCCCGCGCAGACCCGTCGACTGGCTGGTGACCCCCTTGCCCCAGGATTCAGCTGTCCCGACTCCTCCGGCCGAAGATGATCCGGCCGGACGGCTGATCGACTATCCGCGGCGCGGCGGTCCGACCGTCCTGCGCATCCTGCTCGGCGCGCAGCTCCGCCGCCTCCGGGAGGACTGCGGCATCTCCACCGAGCAGGCCGGGTACGAGATCCGCGGCTCCCATTCGAAGATCAGCCGGATGGAGCTGGGCCGCGTCGGCTTCAAGACCCGCGACGTCGCCGACCTGCTCACCCTCTACGGCGTCACCGACCCCGGCGAGCGGGAGCAGATGCTCGAGCTGGCCAAGGAGGCCAACACGCCGGGCTGGTGGCACCGGTACGGCGACGTGCTGCCGAACTGGTTCGAGGCGTACCTCGGGCTCGAGGAGGCCGCGTCCCTGCTGCGCTCGTACGAGCTCCAGTTCGTCCCGGGCCTGCTCCAGACGGAGGACTACGCCCGCGCGGTCGTCCGCCTCGGGTTCCCCGACGCGTCGGAGGAGGAGGTCGAGCGGCGGGTCTGGATCCGGACGACCCGGCAGCAGCGGTTCACCGCGCCCAGCGCGCCGACGCTCTGGGCGGTCCTGGACGAGGCGGTCGTGCGGCGCCCGCTGGGCGGGCGCGACGTCATGCGGCGCCAGCTGCGGCACCTGATGGAGATGTCGGAGCTGCCGAACGTGACCCTGCAGATCGTGCCGTTCGGCGCGGGCGGGCACGCCGCGGCCGGCGGCCCGTTCACGATCCTGCGGTTCGCCGAGCCCGGCCTGTCCGACGTCGTGTACCTGGAGCAGCTCACGAGCGCGCTCTACCTCGACAAGCCCACCGACGTCGACACCTACATGCGCGCGATGAACAACCTGTGCATCACCGCGGCGCGCCCGGACGACACCGGCGGCCTGCTGAGCGGCGTCCTCAGGGACCTGTGACCGGCCCGGTCCCCGTGATCGCGCATCGGCGGGCGGGCGGCGGGGAAGGTCGTTCGCAACGGCACGGAGCCACGGAAGGAGCAGGAGATGCTGTTCGGCAAGGAGCACGTCGACCGCTACCGGGAGACCGACGGCGCGGAGGGGCACGACTGGCAGGGGACGGTCACGCTGCTGCTCACCACGACGGGGCGGCGCACCGGGCTGCCGCGGACGTCGCCGCTGATCTACCAGCCGGAGGGCGACGCCTACCTGGTGGTCGCGTCCAATGGCGGCGCGGACGAGCCGCCGCTGTGGTACCTGAACCTGCAGGAGAACCCAGAGGTCCAGGTGCAGGTGAAGGGCGACAAGTTCACCGCGCGGGCCCGCACCGCCATGCCGGAGGAGAAGCCCGGCTTCTGGAAGAAGATGGCCGCCACCTGGCCCCAGTACGACGAGTACCAGACGAAGACCGACCGCGAGATCCCCGTGGTCGTCCTCGAGCGCGTCTGAGCGCGGTCGCCTTTCCCCGCGGTGGCGGGCCGTGTAGCGTCGGCCTGGAACATCCGTTCGACCGCCGTCCGTCCGAGGCCGCCGAGGTGCACAGTGCCGACGTCAGAGGTGCCGACGTCAGAGGTGCCGACGTCCGACATGCCGACGTCACGGTCCGCTGACATCGCCGCGGGCGGGCGCGACGCCGGGCCGCCCGCGCGGCTCCTGCGCCGCTGGGAGCTCGGGCCGGACGCGCGGTTCGCCGACCCCGGACCGGACGGCGCCGCCTACCGGCGGTCCCGGCGGGTCGACACGGCGAACGGCGCGTACCTGCTGAAGGAGCACCCCGCCCCCGACCGGCGGCGCATCCTGTTCCGGCACCGGATCACCGCCGCGCTCGACGAGGCCGGCCTGCCCGTCCTCGCGCCCGTCCCGGCACGGAACGGGCGGACGCTCGTCACCGCCGCCGGCCGGGGATACGAGCTGTTCCCCTGGGCCGGCGGACGCGGACGGGACGGGCTGGAGCTGACGTTCGCGCAGTGCGAGGAGCTCGGCGGGCTGCTGGGCCGGCTGCACGCGGAGATGGAGCGGCTGACGCCGCCGGTGCAGCAGAGCATGCTGGTGCCCGCGCCGCGCGCGGCGGACGCCGCGGCGGCGGTCGAGACCATGCTGGCGACCGTCCCGCGCGACGGCGGCGGCACCGACTTCGACGCGCTGTCGGAGCGGCGGCTGCGGGAGCGGCGGGCGCTGCTGGACGAGTTCGCCGACCACCAGCCGCCGGACGCGGAGGTCTGCACGGTCGGGCACCTGCACGGCTCGTTCCACGGCGGGAACCTCCGGTACGGCGGGTCGGGGAACGTGACCGCGGTCCTCGGCTGGGACGGTCTCACGACGGGCCCGGTGGCGGGCGAGGTGGTGGGGGCGGCGGCACGGCTGTTCGCGGGCGAGGACGACCGCGGCCTCGACCTCGACCGGGTGCAGGCGTTCGTCCGGGGGCACCGCGCGGCGTTCCCGCTCGACGCGGGGCAGATCCAGTCGGCGGTGCACCGGGCGTGGTGGGAGCGGCTGTGCGACGTCGCCCCGCTGCGGCAGCGCTACCTCGGCGAAGACGGGACCGGCGGGGCCGCCGCGCCGGACGCCGTGGCGTCGCCGCCGCAGGATCGCGGCCACGCCGCGCTCGTGACCTGGTGGTCGGCCCACCTGGAGCGGACGCTCGACGCGTTCGCCGCGCCGTACGCGCCGGGCGCCGGAGACGGTGCGACCGCCGACGCCGGCACCGACGTCCCGGGTGACGAGCACGCCTACGGCTGACGACCGCGGCCACGGCCGGCCGCGCGCCGCGCGCCGCCCGTACCGCACGAATTCGTACCGTTCAGTTCGGATAGGAGACGATCATGACCGAAGTCGCCCTGCTCGGAACCGGGATCATGGGCACCGCGATGGCCCGCACCCTGCTGCGCGACGGCCACCGGGTCACGGTGTGGAACCGGACGGCCGCCCGCGCGGAGCCGCTGCGCGCCGACGGCGCCGCCGTGGCGCCCTCCCCCGCCGAGGCGGTGACCGGCGCCGAGGTGGTCATCACCATCCTCGGGGACGGCGAGACGGCGCTGGCGGTCATGGCCGACGCGGCGCCGGGCCTGCGCCCCGGGCAGGTCTGGGCGCAGATGGGCACCGTCGCCGTGGACGACGTGCCGCGGCTGGCCGCCCTGGCCGCCGAACACGGCGCGACGTTCGTGGACGCGCCCGTCCAGGGCACCAAGCAGCCCGCCGAGCAGGGCAACCTGGTGGTCCTGGCCGCGGGGCCGGAGAAGGCGCGGCCGGTGCTGGAGCCGGTGTTCGGCACGCTCGGCAGCCGGACGCTGTGGCTGGACGAGGACGGTTCGGCCGCCGCGGGCACCCGGCTGAAGCTCGCCGCCGTCAGCTACGCGATCTCGCTGACCTCGGTGATCGCCGAGTCGGTCGCGCTGACGCGGGCGCTCGGGCTCGACCCGGCCCTGCTCGGGGAGGTCCTCACCGGCGGCCCGCTCGACAACGCGTACCTGCAGGTGAAGATGAAGGCGATCGTGGAGGACGACCTCGCGCCGAGCTTCGCCGTCCGCACCGCGGAGAAGAACACCCGCATCATCCACGACGCCGCGGCGGCCGCCGGGATCCGCGTCGACGTCAACGACGCGGCGGGCGAGCGGTTCCGCCGCGCGATCGAGCAGGGCCACGGCGACGCGGACATGGCCGCGACCTACCACGCGAGCTTCCCCGGCTGATCGACGCCGGCCCGGAAACGTTCGGTTCCGGGCAGGGGCCGGTTCCGGGGCGGCACGGGCGCCGGGCGAGGATGGGGCCATGGAGGTTTTGAGCAGCCGGATCCTGCTCCGCCCGGCGGACGCGGAGCGCAGCCAGCGGTTCTACCGGGACGTCCTTGGGCTCGCCGTCTACCGGGAGTTCGGCCCGCCCGATTCCCCCGGCGTCGTGTTCTTCCTCGGCTCCGGGTTCCTGGAGGTGTCGGGGCACGGCGCCGCCGAGGACGGGTCGGCCGCGATGATATGGCTCCAGGTGCGGGACGTGCGCGCCGAGCACGAACGGCTCACCGCGGCCGGGGCGCGGATCGTCCGGGAGCCCCGGGAGGAGCCGTGGGGGCTGGTGGAGATGTGGATCGAGGACCCGGCGGGCGTCAAGATCGTTATCGTGGAGGTGCCGGAGGGGCATCCGCTCCGCCGCGACACCCGCTGACCCCGTCCCTCCCCCGGTGGCGCCGATGGCCGTGAGCACGGCAGACGAGTACTGGAACCACAACACCCACTACCACCCGCTCGTGCTGCGCGGCGTTCCGCGCGGCTGCCGGGAGGCGCTGGACGTGGGGTGCGGCGACGGGCTACTCGCCCGCCGGCTCGCGCCCCGCGCGGCCCGCGTCACCGGGCTCGACCGGTCGGCGGAGATGATCGAGCGCGCGCGGGCGCTGAGCCGGGACGCGGGCAACGTCCGGTTCGTCGAGTCCGGCCTGCTGGAGTACGACCTGCCGGAGGCCCGCTACGACTTCGTCTGCAGCGTCGCCGCGATCCACCACATGGACTTCGCCGCCGCGCTGACCGCGATGCGCGACGCCGTCCGTCCGGGCGGGACGCTCGTGGTGGTCGGCCTCGCGAACAACGCGGGCCTCGGCGACCTGCTGTACTCGGCGGCCGGGCTCCCCGCGCACCACTTCCACCGCGCCCGTCACCGCAGGATCGCCGGAGATCCCGGCGCTCCGGTCACCGACCCCGACATGACGTGGGCGGAAGTACGCGACGGGGCCCGGCGGGTGGTGCCGGGCGTCGTGTTCCGCCGCCACCTCCTCTGGCGGTATTCGCTGGTGTGGCACAGGCCGAACCCCTCTCCCGGACATCTCGGAGAGACCGCCGGATAACGCGCCGAAATACTGGAAAACCCTGGAATTGTCTGGGACCTCCTGTACCGTCTGCCGCATGTCCCGCTCCCCCGGCCCGCCCACCCCCGACGCGCTCGAGGCCCGCATCGCCGAGCTGCGCGCGGGCGTGCGCCGGGCGATGGCGGCCGGGGACCGGCGGGCCGCCCGCGAGCTGCGCGGCGAGCTGCGGTCCGCCGAGGACGCCTGGGACGATCTCGTCCTCGGCGACGGCGCCGACACCGCGGACGCCGGAGACCTCGTCGACCTCCGCGCCGCCGCACCGCGGCGCTCGTCCGGCGGACGGGCGCCGGCCGCGGCGTCCGGAAAGGGCGGGCGCGCGAAGCAATCGCCGAAGGGTTCCGCGAAAGGCACCGGCAAGGGCGGCGCGAAGGGCGCCAAGAGTCCCGGAAAGGGCTCCGGAAAGGGCTCGCGCCGGGGCCTGCTCCCGGTCCGCGAGCAGGTGCACCAGGCGCTGACGCTGCTCGGCGTCCCGTCCGCCCCCAAGCTCGTCGGGACGGTGTACGCGGCGTTCTTCCCCGGCGAGATCGCGGCGGGCCGGCTGTCGAGCCTGCGCCGCGACGAGGAACGCTCGTTCCGCACCGCGCCGTACGCCCGGCCGTACTACCTGTGCGCCGCGCTCACCGCGGACCTGCTCGCCCCCGCCCGCGGCCTGCTCACCGTCAGCACGTGGCCGCTGGAGCGCCGCATCGTGGGCCCGCTGAGCCCGCGCACCGATTTCCTGACGTCCGCGATCCGGCTGGCCGAGCACGCCGATGCCCGGCTGACCGGGCGCGGCGAACCGAACCCCGACGTGCAGCGGCTGCTGTGGCGTTTCGCGTCCAACATTCCCGGTGCGGTCGACGGTACGGTCGGTACAGTCGATCCGGCCGTGCTCGCCGAGGCCGCCCGGGAGGAGCTGGAGGTGCACCGGGAGGCGGACCGGCGGCGGCGCGAGTCGGCCGCCGGGCGCGCCCTGGACCGGCTCGACGACGCGGAACGGCTGTTCGGCAGCCGGCTGCGGGCCCTGCAGGACGCCCCACGGCGCCCTGCCGTCAATGGAGAGACGGACCGATGACCGAGACCGCGCCGGACCTGGACCGGCTGCGCGGCGGCGCTCCCCCGCGCAACCACGACGCACGCACGATCGCCGCGCTGACCGGCAATCCCGGTTGCGCCCGCCGCGGGGTGATGGACGCGGCGGGGGTCGACAAGGACGCGGTGGCGCGGGCGCTCGGGTTCCCGGCGCCGTTCGGCCAGTCGCAGTTCGCGATCACGCGCGGCAACGCGTTCGAGGCGCAGGTGAAGGCCGACGGGTGCGCGGAGCTGCTGACGCTGCTGCGCGACCGGCTCGGGCTCGCCGTCCCGGAGGTCGCCTACGACGACCTCGAGGTGGTCGCGGGCAACGAGGGCCGGGAGCTGCGGCACACCCGGACGCGGCGGCTGCTCGCCCGCGCGCTGGAGTCCGGCGAGGGCACGCTGTTCGACCATCCGCTGCTGCGCCTCGACATCGCCGGGCAGCCCGCCTACCTGGAGCCGGACGTCATCGCGTTCCAGCTCGCCGGACGCCTGCACGTGATCGAGATCAAGTCGTTCGCGGTCGTCGACGGGCAGGCCGAGCCGGAGCAGGTCGCGGCGGCGGCCAGGCAGTCGGCGGTGTACGTGCTGGCGCTGCGGCGCCTGGTGGAGGAGCTGGGGCACGACCCGGCGCGCGTGTCGCACGAGGTGTTCCTCGTCTGCCCCGAGAACTTCTCGAACCGGCCGACGGCGACGCCGCTGGACGTCCGTCCGCAGCTCGCCGTCCTGGAACGGCAGCTCGCCCGGATCACCCGCATCGACCGCATCCTGGACGAGCTCCCGGACGACCTGACGTTCGAGCCCGGCGACGCGCTCGCCGAGTCGGTACGGGCGGTCGAGGCGCGGTACGCGCCCGAGTGCATGGCGGGCTGCGAGATGGCGCTGTTCTGCCGCGACGAGGCGCGGGCGTGCGGGGCGACCGGCGCGCTGGGCCGCTCGGTCCGCGACGACCTCGGCGGCGTGGACGCGATCGGCACCGCGCTGGCGCTCGCCGACGGCGTCCTGACGCCGTCGGACGACCTGGCCGAGACCGCCGAGCAGCTGCGCACCGCGGCCCGGCTGCGCGCCGAGGCGCTGGCCGGAGCGGCGCAGGGCGCCGCGTGATCGGCACATGAGCGCGCTGTCCTCGCTCGCCCGCCTGCAGGCGGCGGCCGCCGGGATCGCGCAGCCGCTCGCCACCGTGCGGCACTGCCACGTCTCGGCGGCGCCGCTGGTGCTGATCCCGCTGCGGCTCGCCGGGGAGGCGGCGGCGCCGCTGGCGATGATGCTCGGCAGCGACCGGGACGACCCGTCGCTGCTGGTCGTCCCGCAGCCGCGCAACCGCGACCTGCGGTTCGCGTTCGCCGCCGAGGCCGCCAAGCTCGTCCTGAACCACATCGAGACCAGCCGCGGCCCCGTCGAGACGCTGGCGCCGAGCAGGTCCGCCGCCAAGTCCGGGGAGGTCGAGGAGCGGATCCGGTACGGGGACGCGCCGCAGGTGCTGGTGCCGAACCGCGGCGGCGTCACGTTCCTGCGGCTGCTCGGCCGCTCCACCCGGTTCCGCAGCACGGAGGGCCCCTACGCGGTGGACCCGGCGGTGCCGGTGCTCGGCCGGTGGCTGACCTGGTTCGCCGACCGGTACGACCATCCGGGGTCGTCGCTGCTGCTGGCCATGACGGAGACGCTGCGGCTGCACTGGGCGACCGGGCAGAGCTCCCTGGAGGACGGGAACCTCGCGGCGCTGCTCGGCTGGATCGACCCGCCGGACGGCATGGACGGCCCGGCCGCCGCCGCCCGCGCCGAGGACCCGGTGACGTGCCCGCCGGCGGGGCCCGCGACCGACCCGACGTTCGACAACGAGGTGCTCGCGCCCGCGATCGCCGCCTACGACCGGTCGAACGGCGCGCCCCGCACCGAGGAGCGGCTGCGCGCCGCCGTCGCGTCCCAGCTCACCCCCACCTGGGACCTGATGTGGGGGGCGGCCGACCTGCTGCGCGCGCTGCCCGAGGGCGCGAGCGTCCCGCGCCGCTGGGAGCGCGATCGCGACGCGTTCACCTATTACCACCAGACGTTCGGCGAGGCGTATCCTCAGGCGCGCCGCGACACGCCCGTCCGGGCGGCGCGGCGCCTGCACGATCTGGAGCGCGCGCAGGACGCCTACGAGGCGCAGCGCGCGTTCGACGACCCGCTGGTCATGGCCGAGCACCGGCTGTCCGGCCAGGCGTTCGGCGGCGTCGTCACCGAGTGCGACCCGACCCGCCTGGACGAGACCGGCAAGCGGCCGAAGCTGCGCCCGTACCTGCGGGTCGCCACCGAGGACCCGGTCCGGCTCGACGTCGGCACGACCGTGTGCAACGCGGCGCGGCCCGCGCTGAAAGGGAGGATCGTGGAGTTCGGCACGGGCGGCGTGCTGCTGGAGCTGACCGGCGGGATGGGCCGCAAGCTCACCCCGGAGCCCGGCGTGGTGCCGCAGGTGGGCGAGCGGGTGTGCTTCACGTCGCTGACCGAGGGCTCGTTCGGGCAGGCGAAGTTCCCCGACCGGGAGGACACGCCGTGGACCCACGGCGGCCCGCCCGAGGACTACGTGCCGACCGACGAGGACGCCGAAGAGGAATGGTCATGACCACGGGCGAGACGACGGACCGGATCGCGCCGGGGACGCGCCGCCTGACGCCGGTGCCGTCGCCCGCCCCCGCGCCCGCGGGACGTCCGGGGGCCGGGGCCGCCGGGGTCCCGGCGGAGGACCCGGGGAAGGCGGCGGCCCGCGTCGTCGACGCCGTCCTGGCGGACCTGTCGGGCTCCCACCGCGGCGTCGTCGTCGACTCCCCGCCCGGCGCGGGCAAGTCCACGCTGGTGGTGCGCGCCGCCGGGCACCTGGCGGACGCGGGCGAGCGGCTGATGATCGTCGCGCAGACCAACGAGCAGGTCGACGACCTCATCGAGCGGATCGCCGACGCGCATCCGCGGCTGACGATCGGCCGCCTGTCGGCGTCGCAGTACGTGCCGTCCGAGCGGGTGCTGGCCCATCCGCAGGTGCAGGTGCGGCAGAAGGCCGGGGACCTCGCCGAGCAGGCCGTCGTGATCGCGACGGCCGCGAAGTGGGCGACGCTGTCGGGCGGCTCGTGGCCGTGGGCGATCGTCGACGAGGCGTACCAGATGCGCTCGGACATGCTGCTGCGCATCGCCGGGCGGTTCGAGCGGGCGCTGTTCGTGGGCGATCCCGGCCAGCTCGACCCGTTCTCCACGGTCGAGGTCGAGCGCTGGGCGGGCCTCGCGTGGGACCCGATGCGCAGCGCCGTGTCCGTCCTGCTGGCCCACAATCCGGGCCTGCCGGTCCACCGGCTGCCGGTGTCGTGGCGGCTGCCCGCGTCGGCGGCGCCGGTCGTGGCGGACGCCTTCTACCCGTTCACCCCGTTCCGGGCCGGGACGGGACCGGACGACCGGCGGCTCGAGTTCTCCGCGGGCGGCATGGGCACCACCTACGACCGGGCGCTGGAGGAGGCCGCGGCCACCGGCTGGGCGCTGTTCGAGCTGCCCGCCCGGCACACGCTGCGCACCGACTCCGAGGCGGTCCGGGCGACGGCGGCGCTCGCCGTCCGGCTGCTGCAGCGCGGCCCGGTCGCGCACTCGGAGAAGGGGACGGCGCAGGTGGACGCGTCCCGCGTGGCGATCGGCGCGGCGCACCGCGACCAGGTCACCGCGATCCGCGCCGCGCTCGGCCCGCACGGCGCCGGGATCACCGTCGACACCGCGAACCGCCTGCAGGGCCGCGAGTACGACGTCACGGTCGTCCTGCATCCGCTGTCGGGCCGCCGCGACGCGACCGCGTTCCACCTGGAGTCGGGGCGGCTGTGCGTGCTGACGTCCCGGCACCGGCACGCGTGCATCGTGGTGGCGCGGGCGGGCATCCCCGAGCTGCTGGACGCCCACCCGTCGGCCGAACCGGTCCACCTCGGCGTCCCGGTGAAGTTCCCGGACGGGTGGGAGGCGAACCAGTCGGTCCTCGCGCACCTCTCCCGGCACCGGATCGCGGCGGGCTGACGGCGGCCGGCTGACCGCGGCTACGCGGGCCCGGCGGTCGCGGCCCAGCGGCCGTTGTTCCGGGTGATCGTGATCGGGTGGTCGAAGCATTCGCTGACCGCCTCGGTGGTGAGCACGTCGGCGGCGGCGCCGGACGCCAGCACCCGCCCCTCCCGCAGGAGCAGCGCGTGGCTGGTGCTGGTCGGCAGCTCCTCCAGATGGTGGGTGACGAGCACGGTCGTCAGGTCGGGCCGGTCGGCGCGGAGCCGGTCGATGCTGGCGAGCAGCCGCTCCCGGGCGGCGACGTCCAGTCCGGTGGCGGGCTCGTCGAGGAGCAGCAGCGGCGGGTCGGGCATCAGCGCCCGCGCGATCAGCGACCGGCCGCGCTCGCCTTGCGACAGGTTCGGCCAGCGGGCGTCGGCGCGGTGCGCCAGGCCCATCAGCGCGATCAGCTCGTCGGCGCGGCGCAGCTCGCCGTCGGTGGGCGTCCAGCGCGGCACCAGCTCGATCGTGCCGGTGGCGCCGGTGAGGACGATCTCGCGGACCGTCCGCGCCGACTCCAGCGGGTGCCGGGGATTGACGTGGCCGATCATCGTGCGGATCCGCTGCACGTCGACGCGGCCGAGCCGGTGCCCGAGGATCTCGGCGGAGCCCCGCGTGGGGTGGGTGTAGGCGCCGAGGATGCCGAGCAGGGTGCTCTTTCCGGCGCCGTTCGGCCCGAGCAGCGCCCAGTGCTCCCCGCGCAGCACCGTCATGGTCACCTGATCGAGCAGGAGCCGCCGCTCGCGGACGAGATCGATCTTGTCGGCGTTCAGGACGACGCCGGGCACGGCGGGGGGCATCGGGACCTCCGTTCGGGATGCGGGCGCGCACGACGGGGCGTGGAACACCGGGTCACGGGGATCTGAACCGCGGGACGCGCCGGGGCGGACGGACGCGGGCGGAGGCCGGGGTCGCCGGGCGCGGGCGTCGAGGAAGATCTTCAACTTATCCGAACCGCCCGACACCCGGGTACAACGGGAGCGCTCGGACGGATACTGTGAGAGCCGGTGCCTCAGCGATCAGGGGAGGGACATGGAGGACATCGGCTTCATGTGCGCCCGCTGCGGCGGCGAGGTGCACGACGTCACGCACAACCGCGAGGGATCGCTCGACGGCGTCGGCTACCGCCACAACCGCAGGGTGGAGCCGTGGGACCACGAGCTGGAGCTCGCGGTCGGCGAACCCGCCGTGCAGGACCGGGCGTGCGACTTCTGCGGGGGTCCGGAGACGAGCTGGCTGTACTACCCCACGCTCGACCCCGAGGACACCGACATGTTCGAGGTCGAGCTGGACACCACGCACCTGTCGGACGACGACACCGCGGTCGCCGTCCTCAACATGCTGTACCCGTGGTACGCGTGCGACACGTGCTCGGTGCTGGTCGCCGACCGCAACGTCGACCGGCTCATCGCCCGCGCCCTGGACCGCACGCCCGTCCGCCCGGACGGGCCCGTGGACGAGGAGACCGTCCGGGCGCGCCTGCGGGGCTCGCTGTCGGTCTTCTTCACCACCCGGCCGGGCCGCCCGCAGCCGTCGCGCGCCGTCTGAACCGTCGCCCGCCGGCCCGTTCCGCCATTGCGGACGGGGTCGGCGCTTCGGACGTCCGACCGGCTCATTATGATCGGTCCCGTTTTTGCGGCGGATCGTGAGCACGGGGGAAACGGCAAGTGATCATCGAGAGACGGTTCCACGGCCCGGACGAGTCGGGCAACGGCGGCTACGTGGCGGGGCTGCTGGCGAAGCGGGTGCCCACCGACACCGTCACGGTGACCCTGCGGCAGCCTCCGCCGCTGGACACCGAGCTGACCGTGACGGCGGAGGACGAGCGCTGGCACAGCGTCCGGCTGTGGGACGGCGAGCGGCTGATCGCCGAGGCGCTGGCGGGCGCGATCGTGGTGCCGCCGGTGCCGGGCGTCTCGTTCGAGGAGGCGGAGCGGGCCGCGGAGAAGTACCGGGCGGCGGGCGGCAACCCGTTCCCGGGCTGCTTCGTGTGCGGCCCGGACCGCGAGCCGGGGGACGGGCTGCGGCTGGAGCCGGGGGCGGTCGCCGAGGACACGGTCGCGACGCCGTGGACGCCCGAGGAGGTTCCCGGGCGGGAGCTGGTGTGGGCGGCGCTGGACTGCCCGGGCGCCTGGTCGTTCGACGTGGCCGAACGGCCGGCGGTGCTCGGCACGATGACCGCGCAGGTCTCCGACGTGCCCGCCGCCGGGGAGCGCTGCGTCGTCATGGGCGCGACGCGCACCCGCGAGGGCCGCAAGACGCACACGGCGACGGCGCTGTACGGGGCGGACGGCCGGCTGCTGGGCCGCGCCGAGCAGATCTGGATCGAGATCGACCCGGAGCGGTTCGGGAGCTGATCCGGGGCCCGGCGGCCGGGCGTCCGTGCCGCCGGGCGGGCCCGCGGGCGCGGGTCACGGGCCGGTGAACAGGGGGTCCTCCCGGTCCGAGCCGTTCACGGTGCGGCCCTGGTCGGCGTGGGCGCCGTTCTGGCCGGGCACCGGGTAGGGCGTGGCGCCGGGGGTCCCGTGCGGTCCGGTCCCGCCCTGGACGGGGCCGCCGATCGGCGGCGGGCCCGGGGGCATCCCGGGCACCTGCGGGCCGTGCGGCTGGCCGTTCTGCATGGCGGTGCTCTGCATCTGCCCGCTCTGCATCCGGCCGCCCTGCGGGGCGCCCGACGCGAAGGTTCCCTGGGTGAACTGGTCCACCTGGCGGCGGGCGCGGTCGGCCTCGGCGCGGGCCGCGTCGCGCTCCTCGGCCAGCGCGGTGAGCGCGGCCTGCTGGTCGGCGACCGACTGCGACAGCTGCCGCAGCTGCGTGGCCTGGTCGTTCAGCCGGCCCGTCAGCTCGTCCCGCTCGGCCGCCGCGGCCTGCGCCTGGGCGAGCGCGGCGTCGCGGTCCTTGACGGCCTCGTCGGCGCGGGCCTGGACGCGGACGACCTCCGCCTCGGCCTCGGACTGGGCGCGCAGCGCGGCGCTGCGCTCGGCCTCCGCCTTGCTGGCGGCCTGCATCGCGCGCTGCCGCTGCGCCTCGGCGTCCCGCATGGCGTTGCGCAGGTCCTCGGCGCCCTGCTTGGCGACGGCCGCCTCGACGCGCTGCGACTCGGCGGCGCTCTCCGCCTCGGACACCTTGGCGTGCAGCTCGACGAGCTCGGCGCGGGCGCTCTCCAGCGCCGACAGCAGCTCGGCCTCGCGGGCGGCGACGCGGTCCCGCTCGCTCTCGGCGGCCAGCTTCGCGGTCATCGACTGCTGCGCGATCTGGTGCGCCTCCTCCCAGGCCTGCTGGGCGGCGTCCCGCTTCGCGGTCGCGAGCTTGGCCTCCTCGCGGGCCCGCTCGGCGTCCTTCTCCGCGTTCTCCGCGCGGTGGCGGGCGGACGTCGCCTCCTGCCAGGCCTCCTCGGCCCGGCGCTGGGACGCGTCCCGCTCGCTCTGCGCGATGGCGAGCTCGCGGGCGGCCTCGGCCCGCACCTCGGCGACGCGCCGCTCCACCCCGGCGACGCTCAGCTCGGAGGTCAGCGACTCGGCGAGCACGTCGGCGGCCTTCTCCAGCCGCTCGACCATCTCCCAGGTGGAGGCGACCTGCCCGGTGAGGCCCGGCGCGTCCCGGCCGCGCTCCCGGCGCTCGCGCGCCTCGCGCGCGCACGTGCCGTCGTCGTCCTGGCAGTAGCGGACGACGCGGGTCGCCCCCACCGGCTGCGGCACGGGACGCCCGCAGTTCGCGCACGGCCACACCGCGACGGGGTCGCCCATGCGGGCCACCGCCGTCTCCCCCGATCCCCCGGACGCGCCGACGTCGCCGCGCGGTCCCCCGGGGACCGCGGCAGAAGACGTCGCGGCCGTCTCCTGCGGGCCGCTATTGTCGCGCTCTTGGCTGTTAGGCATGGAATGAACGATACGCACTAGTTGGCGTGACCGCAGTGACTTGGGTGCCAGATGTGGGGCCGTCCACGACGCACCCGGCGACGGAAAACGGCCCGGACCGCCGATCCGGCGGCCCGGCCGCCGATGCGCCCGGAACGTCCCGTGATCAGGGCCGGAAGGCGTCGGTCGCCTCGATCAGCCGGTGCCGGACGCCCGGTTCGGACCCGCCGTGCCCCGCGTCCTCCACGATGTGGAACTCAGCTTCGGGCCACGCCCGGTGCAGTTCCCACGCCTGGTCGGGCGGGGTCTTCATGTCGTAGCGGCCGTTCACGATCACGGCCGGGACGTGCCGGATCCGGTCGACGCCCGCGAGGAGGCCCTCCGGCGGCAGGAACCCGCCGGCGGCGATGTAGTGGTGGCTGATGCGCGCGAACGCCAGCGCGGCCGCGTCGTCCAGATCCGGAGGCGCCACGGGCAGCAGCGTGTTGGCCGTCAGCTCCCAGTCGATCCACGCGCGGACCGCGGGCGTCCGGACTGCCGGGTCCGGGTGGCCGATGCGGCGGCCGTAGGCGGCGACCAGGTCGTCCCGCTCGTCCGCCGGGATCGCGTCGCGGAACGCCGCCCACTCGGCGGGGAACAGCCGCGACGCGCCGCCGGGGGCGAAGGCCCACGCCTCGTCCTCGGGGCGGACGAGGTAGACGCCGCGCAGCACCATCTCCGTCACGCGGTCGGGGTGCGCCTGCGCGTAGGCGAGCGCGAGCGTGCTGCCCCAGCTGCCGCCGAAGACGAGCCAGCGGCCGATGCCGAGATGCTCGCGGAGCCGCTCCATGTCGGCGACCAGGTGCGGGGTCGTGTTGCGCTCCAGCGGGACGGACGGGTCGCCGGCGTGCGGGCGGCTGCGCCCGCAGCCGCGCTGGTCGAACAGCACGACCCGGTAGGCGGACGGGTCGAAGAACCGCCGGTGGTCCGGCAGGAGACCGCCGCCCGGGCCGCCGTGCAGGAACACCGCCGCCTTGCCGTCCGGATTCCCGCAGACCTCCCAGTAGACCTCCTCGCCGTCGCCGACATCGAGGAGTCCGGAGTCGTAAGGCCGAACCACCGGATAAAACTCTCGCAACCCCATGTGTCCAGTCGTATCGGCTACTCGATCATGAGCGCAACCGGCCTACCATCGCGGGGTGACGGCGATCAGGTGCACGCAATGCGACGGCACGGAACTGGACCCGGGGTTCATCGAGGACGCCGGCGAGCACAGCAAGGGGTACGCCCGCTGGATCCCCGGCCCCCTGAAGCTCGGGATCCTCGGGGGCGCGAAGCGCTTCGGCAAGGACCGCTGGCAGATCGACGCGTACCGCTGCCGCGGGTGCGGCCACCTGGAGATGTTCGCCTCCGTCCAGGCGTACTGACCCGACGCTCCCGCCCCGGCGCGGGGCGGGAGGCGGGTCACAACTGGGCCATGGCCTTCCGGATGCGCTTGTCCGACACGGGGTAGCGCGTACCGAGCTGCTGGGCGAACAGGCTCACCCGGAACTCCTCGATCATCCACCGGACGTGCCGCACCGGCTCGTCCTCGCGGCGCGCCGGATGCAGCCGCTGCAGCGTCCGGCGGTACTCCTCCTTGAGCGCCTCGACCTGGCCCGCGAGCAGCCGGTCCCGGTTCGGGTTCTCCGGAAGCTTGTCGAGCCTGGCCTGGAGGGCGCGCAGGTAGCGGACGAGGTCGGGCAGCCGCGCCGCGCCCGTCGCGGTGACGAACCCGGGCCGGACGAGCGACTCCAGATGGCCGCGCGCGTCGGACAGCGCCGGGACGAGCGTGATGCTCTTCGTCCCGCGGATGCGGCGGTCGGCCTCGTGCGCCTCGGCCAGGATCCGCTCGACCTGCGCGACGATCTGCGCCGTCGCGTCGTGCAGGTCGGCGCGGACCCGGTCGTACAGGGCGCGGAACCCGGCCTCGTCCCAGGCGGGGCCGCCCGCCTCGGCCATGAGCCGGTCGGCGGCGGCGGTGACGCAGTCGTCGAACAGCGCGGCGATGGAGCCGTGCGGGTTGTGGCTGAGCGCCAGCTTGCCCTGGTTGGTGAGGCGGCTCTGGATGAGCTTCACCGGCGACGGCGCGTTCAGCAGGACGAGGCGGCGGGTGCCGCGCCACATCGCGCGGCGCTGCTCGGCCTCCGTCTCGTACATCCGGACGGCCACCGAATCGCCCTCGTCGGTGAGCGCGGGATACGCCTTGACGTCGTAACCCGCCTGCTTCCGCTCGTAGGTGCGGGGCAGCTCACCGATCGTCCAGTCGGTGAGGCCGGTCCGCTCGACGGTCGACGCCGCCTTCGACAGGGTGCCCCGCACCTTGCCCGCGAGGCGGCGCTTCAGCTCGTCCAGGTCGGTGCCCTCGCCGAGGGTGCGCTTCCCCTTCCGGCCGGGCTCGTCGCCGACGACGCGGAACGTGATCCGCAGGTGGGCGGGCAGGCGCGAGGGGTCCCACGCCTCCCGCGCCACCGGGACGCTCGTCAGCGCCGTCAGCTCGCGCTCCAGCGCGTCCAGGAGCGGTTCGCTGCGCGGCGCGACCCGGTCGAGGACCTTGCGGGCGTAGTCGGGCGCGGGCACGAAGTTGACCCGCAGCTGCTTGGGCAGCGACCGGATCAGCTCGGTGACCAGCTCGGCGCGCAGGCCGGGGACCTGCCACTCGAAGCCGTCCGAGCGGACCTGGTTGAGGACCTCCACCGGGATGTGGACGGTCACGCCGTCGGCGTCCGCGCCCGGCTCGAACTGGTACGTCAGCCGCAGCCGCAGCGGCCCCTGCTTCCACACGTCCGGGTAGTCGGCCTCGCTGACCCCGTCGGCGGAGTCGTTGATGAGCATCGACTTCTCGAACCCGAGCAGGTCGGGGTCGGTGCGGCGCGCCTTCTTCCACCAGGTGTCGAAGTGCCGACCCGACACGACGTCCGCGGGGATCCGGGCGTCGTAGAAGTCGAACAGCGTCTCGTCGTCCACGAGGATGTCGCGGCGCCGGGCGCGGTGCTCCAGCTCCTCGACCTCGTCGAGCAGGGCCCGGTTGTCGTGGAAGAACTTGTGGTGGGTCTCCCAGTCGCCCTCGACGAGCGCGTGCCGGATGAACAGCTCGCGCGACAGCGCCGGGTCGATGGAGCCGTAGTTGACGCGGCGGTCGGCGACGATCGGCACGCCGTAGAGGGTGACCTTCTCGTGCGCCATGACCGCGGCCTGCTTCTTCGACCAGTGCGGCTCGCTGTAGTTGCGCTTCACCAGGTGCCCGGCGAGCGGCTCGACCCACTCGGGCTCGATCTTGGCGTTGATCCGGCCCCACAGCCGGGACGTCTCGACGAGCTCGGCCGACATCACCCAGCGCGGCGGCTTCTTGAACAGCGCCGACCCGGGGAACACGGCGAACTTCGCGCCGCGCGCCCCGATGTACTCGTGCCCGCGCCGCGGTTTCTCGCGCTTGGCCGGGTCGCCGCGTCCAGCCCGCTCGGTCCGTCCGGGCGTGTCCATCAGCCCGATGTGCGACAGCAGGCCGGACAGCAGCGACACGTGGACGCGGTCGGGCGCGGCCTCGGCGTCGTTCAGGGTGACGCCGAGGGACTTGGCGACCTGCTTGAGCTGGCCGTGCAGGTCCTGCCATTCGCGGATGCGCAGGAAGTGCAGAAACTCGTTCTTGCACATCCGGCGGAACGCGCTGCCCGACAGCTCCTTCTGCCGCTCCCGCAGGTAGTTCCACAGGTTCAGGTACGCGAGGAAGTCGGAGGTCGGGTCGGCGAACCGGCGGTGCTTCTCGTCGGCGGCCTGCTGGTGCTCGGCGGGCCGCTCCCGCGGGTCCTGGATGGACAGCGCGGCGGCGATCACGAGGACCTCGCGGACGCAGCCGTTGCGGTCGGCCTCCAGGACCATGCGGGCCAGCCGCGGGTCCACCGGGAGCTGCGCGAGGCGGCGGCCGAGCGGGGTGAGGCGCTTGCGCGGGTCCTTCTCGGCCGGGTCGATCGCGCCCAGCTCGTGCAGCAGGTCGACGCCCGCCTTGACGTTGCGGCGGTCCGGCGGCTCGACGAACGGGAACGCGGCGATGTCGCCGAGCCCGAGGGCCGTCATCTGCAGGATGACGGACGCGAGGTTCGTGCGCAGGATCTCCGGATCGGTGAACTCCGGGCGGGACTCGAAGTCCTCCTCGGAGTACAGCCGGATGCACACGCCGTCGGAGACGCGGCCGCAGCGGCCCTTGCGCTGGTTCGCCGACGCCTGCGACACCGGCTCGATCGGGAGCCGCTGCACCTTCAGGCGGTGGCTGTAGCGGGAGATCCGGGCGGTGCCGGGGTCGACGACGTACTTGATGCCCGGGACGGTCAGGGACGTCTCCGCGACGTTCGTCGACAGGACGATGCGGCGCCCGCGGTGCGGCTGGAACACGCGGTGCTGCTCGGCCGCCGACAGCCGCGCGTACAGGGGCAGGACCTCGGTGGTCCCCCGCTGCCGCGCGAGGTGCTTGGTCAGCGCCTCCGCGGTGTCGCGGATCTCCCGTTCGCCGCTGAGGAACACCAGGACGTCCCCGGGGGCCTCGCGGCCCAGCTCGTCCACCGCGTCGATGATCGCCTGGATCTGGTCGCGGTCGGGGTCGGCGGACGGGTCGTCGGGGTCGGTGACCGGCCGGTACCGGACCTCGACCGGGTAGGTGCGGCCGGACACCTCCACGATCGGGGCGTCGCCGAAGTGCCGGGAGAACCGCTCCGGGTCGATCGTCGCGGAGGTGATGATCACTTTGAGGTCGGGCCGCTTCGGCAGGATCTCCTTGACGTACCCGAGCAGGAAGTCGATGTTGAGGCTGCGCTCGTGCGCCTCGTCGATGATCAGTGTGTCGTACTGCCGCAGCAGCCGGTCCGTCTGGATCTCGGCGAGCAGGATGCCGTCCGTCATCAGCTTGACGAGCGTGTCGTCGCTCGACCGGTCGGTGAACCGCACCTTGTACCCGACGGCGTCGCCCAGCTCGGTGCCGAGCTCCTCGGCGATGCGGTCGGCGACGGTGCGGGCGGCGAGCCGGCGCGGCTGCGTGTGCCCGATGGAGCCGAGCACGCCGCGGCCCAGCTCCAGGCAGATCTTGGGGATCTGGGTGGTCTTGCCGGACCCCGTCTCGCCCGCGACGATCACGACTTGGTGGTCGCGGACGGCCGCGAGGATGTCGTCCTTCTTCTGCGAGACCGGCAGCTCCGCCGGGTAGGTGATCGCCGGGACGGCGGCGCGGCGCCGCTCGACGCGGCGCTCGGCGGCCGCGACCTCGGCGGCGACCTCCTCGGCGACCTTCGCCCGCCGCGCGGCGTCCTTGATCTTCTCGGTGCCGTCGATGCGGCGGCGCAGCCTGCTGCGGTCGCGCGGCATCAGTTCGGGCAGGCGCGCGCGCAGGTCGGCGAGCGGCGATCTCACAGGCGTCCTCATAACCGTTGACAAGGATAGGCCGCGGGCGTCGCGCCCCTACCTCGGCCGGGGGCTCATCGGGCGCCGCCCTCGGAACCTTTGCACGGTAGCCGGACGGCTCACGGCGGGGCGATCCATTTTTCCGCGGCGCCCGAACCACAACGCGTCCCCGGACACCGCCATTCCCCGATGGCCGGACGTACCGGAATCATCACGCAACGTAGTGCGCGGGGGCCTCCGATGAGTCACCATGGGGAGGCGTGAGCACACCGAGCGCCGCCGGCCGCTACCGGATCGACCGCCTCCTCGGGACGGGCGGCTTCGCGTCCGTCTGGCTGGGCCACGACCCGGACCTCGACTCCCCCGTCGCGATCAAGATCCTCGGCGAGCACTGGACGCTCCACGCCGACGTGCGGGAACGGTTCGTCCAGGAGGCCCGGCTGCTGCGCCGCGCCGACTCGCACCGGCTCGTGCAGGTCTTCGACATCGGCGAGCTGCCCGGCGGGCGCCCGTACTTCGTGATGACCTACGCCGACCTCGGCACGCTGGAGGAGCGGCTCGCGGCCGGGCCGCCCGCCGGGCCCGGCGCGCTCGCGGACGCGCTGGCCCTCGCCCGCGAGATCGCGCGCGGCGCGCAGGACCTGCACGACCTCGGGATCGTCCACCGGGACCTCAAGCCGTCGAACGTGCTGCTGCGGACGGTGCCGGGCGGCGGCGAGCGCGTCATGATCGCCGACCTGGGCATCGCGCGGACCGGCGACCACCTGTCCAGCCTGACGCTGCCCGCCGGGTCGCCCGGCTACATGGCGCCCGAGCAGACGCAGGTCGACGGGGCGCCCGACCACCGCGCCGACGTCTACGGGCTCGGCGCCCTCGCCTACCACCTGCTCACCGGGGAGCCGCCCGGCACCCCGGCCCGCCCGCCGGGCGACGTCCGTCCGGGCGTCCCGCCGGAGGTGGACGCGGCGGTGCTGCGGGCGCTCGAGCCCGACCGGGAGCGGCGCTGGCGGACGGCGGCCGAGTTCGGGGCCGCGCTGGAGGGCCTGGACGCGGCAGCGGGCGCGGCCGGGCCGCCCGCGCCGCCGCCGACCCGCCCGGACGCGCCGCCGACCGTCCCGGGCGCGGACGCCCCGCGCCGCCGGCGCCGGGTCGTCCTCGCCGGGGCGGGGGCGCTGGCCTGCGCCCTCGCCGCGGGCGCCGCGTTCTGGCTGTTCGGCGGCGCGGGCGGCGGCGGAGCGGCGGTGACCGGCGCGGCGACCGGCGCCGACGGGCGCTGGTTCCGGCCCGGCTCCGACGTCCCGGCGCGGTACCGCGACCTGATCGTCGAGGCCGGGGAATGGTGCGAGATGCCCGGGCTGAGCCCGGCGCTGATCGCCGCGATGCTCAAGGCGGAGAGCGGCTTCGACCCGCACCTGGCGGACCCGGCGAAGGACGAGTACGGGATCGCCCGCTGGACGCCGCGCGTCCTCGTGCACTGGCAGCCCGGCGGCCTCGACAACCCCGAGCCCAGGCCGGCGGAGATCACCCCGGAGCTGTCGATTCCGGCGATGGGCCGTTTCCTGTGCTACTGGGGCAAGGACCTCGAGGGCGTCCCGGGCGATCCCGCGCTGAACCTCGCCGCGACGTACCGCACGTCGTCCAAGACGGTGGTCAAGGCGGGCGGCGTCCCGGCGGAGTACCGGGCCTACGCGGAGAAGGTCCGCCGGTACCTGGAGGACTACCGGCCGCGCTGACCGGCGGGCGCCGCCGCCCAAGCCCCGGCGGCGGCCGCCTCCTTCACGTACTCGGCGAACGGCCGCGGGTTCCGGCCGAGCGCGCGGCGGACGCCGTCGCTCACCCGGTCGCCGGCGCCGTCGCGGAGGTCGGCCAGCAGGCCCGCCAGCATCTCGGCGAACGCCGCCGGCACGCCCTGCGCCTCCAGCAGCGCGGTGAACTCCGGCACCTCCAGCGGCGTGTACCGGATGTCGCGTCCCGACGCCTCCGCGATCATCCGCGCGGCGGCGCGGAACGGCAGCGGCTCCGGCCCCGACAGCTCGTACACCTCCCCCGCGTGCCCGGCGCCGGTGAGCGCGGCGACGGCCACGTCGGCGATGTCCCCGGCGTCCACGAACGCCTCGCGCCCCTCCCCGGTGGGCAGCGCGAGCTCGCCCGCCAGCAGGGGTTCGCGGAAGAAGTCCTCACTGAAGTTCTGCGCGAACCAGGCCGGGCGCAGGATCGTCCACTCCGCCCCCGACTCGCGGACGGCGCGCTCGGCGGGCTCCTGGGCGGGCTGCGGCGCGCCGTCGACGCCGCGCGCCGCGAGCAGCACGAGCCGCCGGACGCCCGCCGCGACCGCGGCGTCCGCGAACTCGGCGACGGCGTCCTGGTCGACGGTCTCGTTCATCGGGACGAGGTAAACGGCGCCGGCGCCGTCCAGCGCGGGACCCCAGGTGGCCCGGTCGGCCCACTCGAAGATCGTCCCGGTCGTACGGGACGCGGCGCGGACGGGGACGCCGCGGGCGGTGAGGCGGGCGGTGACGCGGCGGCCGGTCTTGCCGCGGGCGCCGAGCACGAGAATCGGTGAATCGGTCATGGGCCCAGCACACCAGCGGGCACGGAGACGTTCCATGGCCGCGCGTCTCGAAGGCATGTGAGATCGTCTCGGCATGGACCTCCTGGACGATCTGCTGGCCGGGGTGCGGGCCCGCGGCGCCGTGTACTGCCGCTCCGTGGCGCAACCGCCGTGGGCGGTGCGGTTCGCGGCGCCCGCGCCGCTGTCGCTCGCCACGATGCTCCGGGGCACCGGCTGGATCGCCCGCGACGGCGGGGAGCCGGTGCGGGCCGGGCAGGGGGACATCGTGCTGCTGCGGGGCGGCGCCCCGATCGTCGCCGGCGACCGTCCCGGCGCCGAACCGGAGATCGTGGTGCTGGACGCCGACCGCTGCTACGCGGTCGACGGCGGCCCCGCGACCGCCGGGCACAACTTCCGGCTCGGGCCGCGCACGTTCGGGCTCGTGCCGGACGGCTCGGACCTGTTCGTCACCGCCGAGTACCCGATGCGCGGCGACGTGTCCGAGCGGCTGCTGGAGGCGCTGCCCCCGCTGGCGGTCGTCCCGGCCCGGCCGGACTTCGCGCCGCTGCTGGACCTGCTGGCGGTCGAGGTCGCGCGGGAGGAGCCGGGCCAGCAGATCATCCTGGACCGGCTGCTGGACATGCTGCTGGTGCGGGCGCTGCGCGCGTGGTTCGCGCGGCCGGACGCCGAGCCGCCCGCCGGGTACCGGGCGCTCGGCGACCCGCACGTCGGGCGCGCGCTGCGGCTGCTGCACGAGAGCCCGGCGCGGCCGTGGACGGTGGCGGAGCTGGCGGCCGAGGCGGGGCAGTCGCGAGCGGTGTTCGCGCGGCGGTTCACCGAGCTGGTCGGCCGCCCGCCGCTGGCCTACCTCACCGAATGGCGGATGACGCTGGCCGCCGACCTGCTGCGCGAGCCCGGCGCGACGGTGGCGTCGGTGGCGCGGCGCGTCGGGTACGCCGACGGGTTCGCGTTCAGCAACGCGTTCAAGCGGGTTCGCGGCGCCGCGCCGAGCAGCGTGCTGCGCGACGCCGCGAACGCCTGACCGTCCGGGGTCAGGACGCGCCGTAGACCGGCTCGGGGGCGGGGGCCTGCGCGAGCAGGCCGGCGACGACCTCGCCGACCTCGGCCGGGTCCCAGCGGGCGCCCTTGTCGGCGGCCGGGCCGTGCCGGAAGGCGTCCATCACGCAGATCTTGCCGCCCTCGGCCTCGAAGACGCGGCCGGTGACGTCGCGGGACTCGGCCGAGCCGAGCCAGACGACGAGCGGGGACACGTTCTCGGGGGCCATCGCGTCGAACTCGCCCTCGGCGGGCGCGGCCATCGTCTGCGCGAAGACCTCCTCGGTCATCCGGGTGCGGGCGGCGGGCGCGATCGCGTTGACCGTCACCCCGTACCGGCCGAGCTCGGCGGAAGCGACGAGGGTGAGGCCGACGATGCCGGCCTTGGCCGCCGAGTAGTTGCTCTGCCCGACGCTGCCGAGCAGCCCGGCGCCGGACGAGGTGTTGATCACCCGGGCGTCCACCGGGCGGCCCGCCTTGCTCTCGGCGCGCCAGTGCAGGCCGGCGTGCTTGAGCGGCAGGAAGTGGCCCTTGAGGTGGACGCGCATGACCGCGTCCCACTCGTCCTCGGAGAGGTTGACGAGCATCCGGTCGCGCAGGAACCCGGCGTTGTTGACCAGGACGTCCAGCCGCCCGAACGTCTCGACGGCGGTGCCGACGAGCGCGGCGGCGCCGGCGTCGGTGGCGATGTCGTCGGTGCTGGCGACGGCCTTCCCGCCGAGCGCCTCGATCTCCCGGACGACCTCCTGCGCGGGGCCGTCGGCGGCGTCCCCGGTGCCGTCGCGGGCGACGCCGAGGTCGTTGACGACGACGAGGGCGCCCTGCCGGGCGAACTCGAGGGCGTGCGCGCGGCCGAGGCCGCGGCCGGCCCCGGTGACGGCGACGACGCGGTCCTTGCAGATCATCGTGTCTCCTTCTCGTTCGCGCCGGCGGTCCCGTCCTTGTTCACGGTGGCGGCGTCCAGGAAGGCGGGGCGCTCGCCCCCGCCGTGCAGCAGCATCTCGGTGCCGGTGACGTAGGAGGCCAGGTCGGACGCCAGGTAGACGCAGGCGCCGCCGACCTCGTCGGGGGTGCCGAGGCGGCCCATGGGGACGGTGCGGCCGACCGCCGCGATCCCCTCCTCGTCGCCGTAGTGCAGGTGCGCGGTCTCGGTGCGGATCATGCCGAGGATCAGCGTGTTCACCCGGACGTGCGGCGCCCACTCGACGGCCAGGGACCGGGTGAGGCTGTGCAGCCCGGCCTTCGCGGCGCCGTAGGCGGACGTGCCGGGCGAGGGCCGGACGCCGCTGACGCTGCCGATGTTGATGACCGAGCCGCCGGTGTCCAGCTCGCGCATCCGCGGGTAGGCGGCGCGGGCCATGAGCAGCGGCGCGGTCAGGTTCAGCTCGATGATCTTGGAGTGGGTCCGCAGCTCCCCGTCGGCGAGGGGCAGGAAGGGGCCGCCGCCCGCGTTGTTGACGAGCACGTCCACGCGGTCGAGGCCGTTCATGAACTCCTCGACGGCCTCGGGCTTGCGCACGTCCAGCGGGACGAACCGCGCCGCGCGTCCGTCCGCCTCGGGGAGCGCGTCGGGGTCGCGGCGGCCGACGGCCACCACGTCGGCGCCCGCCGCGAGGAAGGCGCGGCTGATGCCCGCGCCCACGCCGCGCACGCCTCCGGTGACCACGACGGTCTTCCCGCTCAGGTCCAGCGTCAGTGACATCCCACCACCTCGGGCATCCCGCCTCCTTTTGCACCTCTGCTACGGTCAGTTCTAACAAATGTTTGGTGGAAAGGTAGCGCATGGGAGTCTCCACCACGACCCGGGACGGGGTCGCCGAGATCGTCGTGAACGCCCCGCCGGTCAACGCGCTGACCGTCGCGGGCTGGCACGAACTGGCGGACGCGGTGCTCGCGGCCGGACGGGACCCGCAGGTGGGGGCCGTCGTGCTCCGCGCCGAGGGCCGCGGCTTCAACGCGGGCGTCGACATCAAGGAGATGCAGTCCACGGAGGGGCACACCGCGCTGGTGGGCGCCAACCGGGGCTGTTACGCGGCCTTCGCGGCCGTCTACGACTGCGAGGTGCCGGTGATCGCCGCGGTGCACGGGTTCTGCCTGGGCGGCGGCATCGGGCTCGCGGGCAACGCCGACATCGTCATCGCGTCGGACGACGCCTACTTCGGGCTCCCCGAGGTGGACCGGGGCGCGCTCGGCGCCGCGACGCATCTGGCACGGCTCGTCCCGCAGCACCTGATGCGCGCGATGGTCTACACGTGCCGCAACGTCACGGCGGCCGAGCTGCACCACCACGGGTCGGTGCTCGAGGTCGTCCCGGCGGACGGCCTGCGCGACAAGGCCCTCGAGGTCGCCGCGAACATCGCCGCCAAGGACCGGTACGTCATCCGGCGCGCGAAGGAGTCGCTGAACGGCATCGACCCGGTCGACGTCAAGCGCAGCTACCGCTTCGAGCAGGGCCTCACCTTCGAACTGAACCTCGTCGGCGCGGGCGACGCGCACCGCGACGCCTTCGTGGCCAAGGGGGCGAAATGAGCAAGGTGACCACGATCGAGGAGATCGTCGGGTCGCTGGAGAGCGGCATGACGCTCGGCATCGGCGGCTGGGGGTCGCGGCGCAAGCCGATGGCGCTCGTCCGCGCGATCTCCCGGTCGTCCCTGACCGACCTCACCGTCGTGACGTACGGCGGCCCGGACGTCGGGCTGCTGTGCGCCGCCGGGAAGGTGCGGCGCCTCGTCACCGCGTTCGTGACGATGGACTCGATCCCCCTCGAACCGCACTTCCGGCAGGCGCGCCAGACCGGCGCGATCGAGCTGACCGAGTACGACGAGGGCATGTTCATGTTCGGGCTGTACGCGGCGGCGCACCGCCTGCCGTTCCTGCCCACCCCGGTCGGCCTCGGCTCGGACGTCATGAAGGTCAACCCGGAGCTGAAGACCGTCCGGTCGCCCTACGAGGACGGCACCGAGCTCGTCGCCGTCCCGGCCCTGCGGATGGACGCGGCGCTCGTCCACATGAACCGCGCCGACGCCCGCGGCAACGCCCAGTACCTCGGTCCGGACCCGTACATGGACGACCTGTTCGCCAAGGCCGCGGACCGGACGTACGTGTCGTGCGAACGGCTCGTCGACACCGCGGACTTCGCCAAGGAGGGCCCGCCGCAGTCCCTGCTGATCAGCCGGTCGCACGTGGCCGGGGTGGTGGAGACGCCGAACGGGGCGCACTTCACCGACTGCGCGCCCGACCACGGGCGGGACGAGGCGTTCCAGAAGCTGTACGCGAAGGCGGCGGCCGATCCGGAGCAGTGGGCGGCGTTCCGCGACCGCTTCCTGTCCGGTGACGAGGCCGCGTACCAGGACGCCGTCCGGGCCTGGCGGGAGGAGAAGTGATGGCTGCGTCGACGAGGACGACCACGGACGCGACGGCGACGGACGCGACGCGCGCGGAGGTCTGCGCGGTCGCGTGCGCGGAGCTGTTCCGCGGCGACGGGGAGATCGTGGCGGCGGCGGTCGCCGGTTTCGTGCCGATGCTGGGCTCCCGGCTGGCGCGGTCGACGTTCGAGCCGGACCTGCTGACGACCGACGGCGGGCCGTCGCTGAGCGCGGAACCGCTGCCGCTCGGCGTGCCCGCGGACGTCGTCGAGGGCTGGCTGCCGTTCCGCGACCACCTGTGGCTGGTGCTGAACGGGCGCCGCCACGTGATCATGGGCCCGAGCCAGATCGACCGGTACGGCAACACGAACATCTCGTGCATCGGCGACTGGGCGCGGCCGTCCCGGCAGCTCCTCGGCGTGCGCGGCGGACCGGGCAACACGCTGCTCAACACGACGAGCTACTGGGTGCCGAAGCACTCGACGCGCGTGTTCACCGAGCGGGTCGACATGGTCAGCGGCGTCGGCACCGACCGCGGCGCGCACGAAATTCGCGCCGTCGTGACGAACCTCGCCGTGCTCGACTTCGCCACCCCCGACCGCCGCATGCGGCTCCGCTCGGTGCACCCGGGAGTGACCGTCGACGACGTCGTCGCCGCGACCGGCTTCGAGCTCGTCGTGCCGGACGGCGTCCCCGAGACGCGGCTCCCGGACGCCGAGGAGCTGCGCGTCATGCGCGACGTCCTCGACCCGAAGGGCCTGCGCGAGCGCGAGGTCCCGTCGTGAGCGGGACAGGGCAGGTGCTCGACACCCCGCTGACCCGGCTCACCGGGGTGCGGCACCCGGTCGTCCAGACCGGCATGGGCTGGGTGGCCGGGCCGCGGCTGGTGACGGCCGTCGCGAACGCGGGCGGTCTCGGGATCCTCGCGTCGGCGACGATGACGCTCGACCAGCTCGCGACGGCGATCGGCGAGGTCAAGGACCGGACGGACGCGCCGTTCGGCGTCAACCTGCGGGCGGACGCGGGCGACGCGGGCGACCGCATCGACCTCCTCATCAAGGAGGGCGTGAAGGTCGCCTCGTTCGCACTCGCCCCGAAGAAGGAGCTGATCGCCAAGCTCAAGGACGCGGGGCTCGTGGTGATCCCGTCGGTGGGCGCGCGGCGGCACGCCGAGAAGGTCGCCGGCTGGGGCGCGGACGCCGTCCTGGTGCAGGGCGGCGAGGGCGGCGGGCACACCGGCGCCGTCGCGACCACGCTGCTGCTCCCGCAGGTCGTCGACGCCGTCGACATCCCGGTGATCGCGGCCGGCGGCTTCTTCGACGGCCGCGGCCTCGCGGCGGCGCTGTCGTACGGCGCGGCGGGCGTGGCGATGGGCACCCGCTTCCTGCTGACGTCCGACAGCTCGGTGCCCGACGCGGTCAAGCGGGTCTACCTGAAGACCGGCGAGACCGTGGTGACCCGCCAGGTCGACGGGATGCCGCACCGGGTGCTGCGCAGCGAGCTCGTGGACGAACTGGAGTCGTCCGGGCGGGTCGGCGGGCTGGTGCGGGCGCTGCGCAACGGCGCCCGGTTCAAGAAGCTGTCCGGGATGTCGTGGCGGGAGATGATCGCCGACGGGAAGGCGATGAAGCACGGCAAGGACCTGTCCTGGTCGCAGGTGCTGATGGCCGCCAACACCCCGATGCTGCTGAAGGCGGCGATGGTGGACGGCCGTCCCGATCTCGGCGTCATGGCGTCCGGGCAGGTCGTGGGCGTGATCGACGACCTGCCGAGCTGCGCGGAGCTGATCGGCGGGATCGTGGCGCAGGCCGCGGAGCGGATCGCCGCCCAGCAGGACCTCCTGGTGCGCTAGGAGGCGCCGTCCGCGCGGAGACCGCGCAGCACGGCCGCCAGGCCCCGGCGGAACTCCTCGTCGGGGCCGACGGTGCGGGCGTGCCGCGCGGTCTCGGCCATGCGGGGGAACTCGTCCGGCGGCAGCCCGGCGAGGGCGGCCGTCCCCTCCCCCGACAGCGGGCCGAGGTGCTCCATCTGCACCGCGCCGATCACGTACGCGAGCAGGGCGCGCAGCGCGACGGCCCGCGCGCGCCCGTCCAGTCCCGCCTCGGCGAGGATCCCGAGCACGGTCTCCGACCAGCGCAGCACGCCCGCGGAGCGGTGCCGGTGGACGAGCGTCAGCGGGACGATCTCCGGGTGCGCGCCGACCGCGTCCCGCACCCGCCGCGCCATCTCCTCGACCCGCCCGCGCCACGGGCCGGGAGGCGGCGGCGCGGGGTCGACCGCGCCGAGCACCAGCTCGACGACGAGGCCCTCGAGCTCCCCGCGGTCGCGCACGTACCGGTAGAGCGCCATCGTGCTCATCCCGAGCTCCTTCGCCGCGGCCCGCATCGACAGGGCGGCGAGGCCGTCCCGGTCGATGACGGCGAGGGCCGCGGCGGCGACCCGGTCCGGGGTGAGCGAGCGCGGTCGGGGCATCGCCCGACAGCGTACGGCACCCGCTCACCGCGGGTGATCGCCCCGCCCCCGGTGCCGGCCGCTCAGTACCGGCCGTTCAGTACCGGCCGCCCACCGCGGACGGCAGCGCGTCGAGGTCCGCCAGGTCCGCGGGGGTGAGGTCGAGGTCGGCCGCGCCCGCGTTGTCGCGCAGGTAGCGGACCTTCTTCGTGCCCGGGATCGGGATCACGTGGTCGCCCTGCGCGAGCGTCCACGCGATCGCGACCTGCGCGGGCGTGGCGCCGTGCCGCGCCGCGACCTCCCGGACGGCGTCGACGATCCGCAGGTTCGCCTTCAGCGCCTCCTCCTGGAAGCGCGGGTTGGCGGCGCGGAAGTCGGTCTCCTCGAAGTCCGCGCTGGTGACCGTCCCGGTCAGGAAACCCCGGCCGAGCGGGGAGAACGGGACGAACGCGGCGCCGTTGGCGGCGCACCAGCCGACGACGTCGCCGGCGGCGCCCGCGCCCGCGACGCCGTCGCTCGCACCGCCCGCGCTCCCGCCGGGGACGCCCAGCGCGTCGCGCGTCCACAGCGACAGCTCCGACTGGATCGCCGCGACGGGGTGGATCGCGTGCGCCTCCGCCGCCTGCGCGACCGTCACCTCCGACAGTCCCAGGTGCCGGACCTTCCCCGCGGCGACCAGCTCGGCCATCGCGCCCCACGTGTCGGCCAGCGGCACCTCCGGGTCGACGCGGTGCAGGTAGTACAGGTCGATGACGTCGGTGCCGAGGCGGCGCAGGCTGTCCTCGGCGGACGACGTGACGTGCTCGGGCGTCCCGCGGCGGACGATCCGCCGGGACGCCGGGTCCTCGACGATCAGCCCGGTCTTGGTGGCCAGCACCGCCTCGTCCCGCCGGCCGGCCAGCGCGCGGCCGACGAGCTCCTCGTTGTGCCCGGCACCGTAGGGCTGGGCGGTGTCGAGGAACGTGACCCCGAGATCGAGCGCCTCGCGGATCAGCGCCGCGGACGCGTCGTCGTCCCGCTCGGACTCGGTGTACGCCCAGCTCATCCCCATGCAGCCCAGCCCGACGGCGCCGACGGGCGTGCCCGCGAACTCGCGCTTCCTCATGTTCTCTCCTCCTCCTGCTCGTACGGGACGACCGTCACGCGACGGCGGCGACGAGGCCGCCGTCCACGATCAGGTCCTGGCCGTTGACGTACGCGGCGTCGGCCGACGCGAGGAACGCGACGGCGCCCGCCACCTCCTCCGACGTGCCGATCCGGCCGGACGCCACCCGGGCCCGCGTGCCCTCGACCTCGTCGGCGGGAACGGCGTCGCGGAACATCGGCGTGTCGATGTAGCCGGGGCTGACCGAGTTGACCCGGACGCCCCGCGGGCCCAGCTCGGCCGCGAGGGTGCGGGCCAGGCTCGCCGCGGCGGCCTTCGTCGCCGAGTACAGCGACCCGTTCGGCAGCCCCCGGTGCAGCGTCCAGGACGCGTTGATCACGATCGAGGCGTCGGCCGCCAGCAGCGGCAGCGCCTTCTGGATCGTGAAGTAGACGCCCTTGAAGTTGATGTCCACGGTGCGGTCGAAGTCGTCCTCGGTGATGTCCGCGGTCGGGCCGAACGCGCCGACCCCCGCGTTGGCGAACACCACGTCCAGGCGTCCGTGCCGTTCGCGGACGGCGTCCATCAGCGCGTCCAGGTCGGTGAGGCTCGCGGCGTCGGCGCGGACCGCGAGGATTCGCTCCCCCGCGTCCGGTGCGGCGCCGTCCAGCTCCTTGACCGCCGCGTCCAGCCTCCCCTGGTCGCGGCCGGTGACGACCACCCGCGCCCCCTCTTCCAGCAGCCGCCGCGCGACCGCCAGGCCCATGCCGCTCGTCCCGCCCGTGATGAGCGCGACCTTGCCGTCGAAACGTGAGTCCGTCATGACGATGATGCTGCCGCGGCGCCGGGGAACGCGGCAGAGTCCGTTTATCGTGGGTGTGCCACCACCACCCTCGGCCCGCCTCAGCTCGCGGCGGCCAGGCGCCGCCGGGTCATGAGCCGTTCGAGGCGCTCCAGGGTGCCGGTCCCCGGCCGGGGGTTGTGGAGCACGAGGTCCTGCCCGGGGCGGTCCGCCAGCGGCAGCAGCGTCGCCTCGAACACCAGCTCCCCCGCCTCCGGGTGCAGGACGCTCTTGACCGCCTGCGTCCCCCCGCTCACCTCGTGCCGCGCCCACAGCTCGGCGAACTCCGGGCTGACCGTGGTGAGGTCCGCGACGATCCGGGCGAACTCGGGGTCGTCGGGATGGCGGGCGGCGTCGGCGCGGAACCGGCTCACCACGCCCGGGGCCGCCGCCTCCCAGTGCAGGTGCTGGCGCCGGTAGCGCACGCTGGTGAAGAACGTGACCAGGCAGTTGTGGTCGGTGTCGCCGTACCCGAACACCTCGCGGGCCGCGTCGTTGATCGCGACGAGGTTCCAGTGCCGCCCGCGGATGTACGCCGGGCGCGGCGACCACGCGTCCAGCAGCCGCCGCAGCTCCGGGGTCACCGGGACGGCCGGGCCGGCGTCCGCGCGCGGCGGGTTCAGGCCGGCGAGCAGGTAGAGGTGCTCGCGCTCGGCGCGGTCCAGCCGCAGCGCGCGGGAGATCGCGTCGAGGACCTCCTCGGACACCTTGATGTCGCGGCCCTGCTCCAGCCACGTGTACCAGGACACCCCGACGCCCGCGAGCACCGCGACCTCTTCCCGGCGCAGGCCGGGGGTGCGGCGCCGCCCGCCGGACGGCATCCCGACGTCGGCGGGCGTCACCCGGGCGCGGCGGGTGCGCAGGAAGTCGCGCAGTTCGGCGCGGCGGCGGTCACCACTGGAGGACGTGTCGGGCATACGGCCACGATAGCCACCCGTCCCCCGGAGCGCAGGCCAAGATCACCCCGGGACGGCGGCTAGCCGACCACCCCGGCCGCGCGGAGCCGGGCGATCGTCCCGGCGTCGCGGCCCAGCTCGGCGAGCACCGCGTCGGTGTGCTCGCCGAGCGCCGGGACCGGGTCCATCCGCGGCTCGGTCCCGGCGAGAACGATCGGCGGCAGCAGCGCCCGGATCGGGCCCACCGGGGAGCCGACCTCCCGCCAGCGGTCGCGCTCGGCGAGCTGCGGGTGGGCGACCAGGCCGTGCCCGTCGTTCAGCGTCGCGTTGGGCACGCCCGCCTCGTCCAGGCGCCGCAGCAGCTCCTCCCGGCCGAGCCGCGCGGTGACGGACGCGACGAGCGCGTCGACCTTCTCGCGGTTGCGGACCCGCGCCATGTTCGTCGCGTAGTCGGGGTCGGCCACCAGTTCGGGACGGCCGAGCACGCCGGTGGCGAGGGCCGCCCAGCCCGCGTCGCTCTGCACGCCGATGACGACGTCGGCGCCGTCGGCCGTCGGGTACGCGTCGTAGGGGGCGATCACCGGATGGCTCAGCGTCGAGCGCGGCGGCACGGCGCCCGTGTAGAGCGTCGTGTACATCGTCTGCCCCATCCACTCGGCCACCGCGTCGAACATGCTGACCTCGACCGACGCGCCCTCCCCCGTCGTCCCGCGCCGGACGAGCGCCGCGAGCGTCCCCGAGAACGCGTACATCCCCGCGGCGATGTCGGAGACCGGCGTGCCGGCCTTCACCGGCGTCTCCGGGGTGCCGGTGACCGAGATCAGCCCGGCCTCGGCCTGGACGAGCATGTCGTAGGCGCGCTTGTCCCGGTAGGGCCCGCTCGACCCGTACCCGGACATGTCGACGACGATCAGCCGGGGATCGCGCTCCCGCAGCCGCCCGGCGCCGAACCCGAGGCGGGCGGCGGCGCCCGGCGCGAGGTTCTGCAGGAACACGTCGGCGCCCGCGATCAGGTCGTCCAGGATCGCGCGGCCCTCGTCGCTCTTGAGGTCGACCGCCACCGACTCCTTGGAGCGGTTCAGCCAGGCGAAGTGGGTGCCGAGCCCGCCGCGGACGCCCGCGTCGTAGGCGCGGGCGAAGTCGCCGCCGTCCACCTTCTCGACCTTGACGACGCGGGCGCCGAGGTCGGCGAGCTGCCGGGACGCGAACGGCGCCGCGACGGCCTGCTCCAGCGCGACGACGGTGATCCCCTCGAGAGGCAGCACCCGCTCAGTCCTCCAACAGTCGGCGACCGATGATCATTTTCTGGATGTCGGCGGTGCCCTCGCCGATGAGGAGCATCGGCGCCTCCCGGTACAGCCGCTCGATCTCGAACTCCTTCGAGTACGCGTAGCCGCCGTGGATCCGGAAGGAGGCCTCCACGACCTCCTTGCAGTACTCGCCCGCGAGGTACTTCGCCATCCCGGCCTCGAGGTCGTTGCGCTCGCCCGAGTCCTTGCGGCGCGCCGCCATCACCACCATCTGGTGGGCGGCCTCGACCTTGGTGGCCATCTCCGCGAGCCGGAACAGGACGGCCTGGTGCTCGGCGATCGGGC
The DNA here is from genome assembly GCF_040679555.1 of Spirillospora sp. NPDC052242. Lineage (NCBI taxonomy): Bacteria > Bacillati > Actinomycetota > Actinomycetes > Streptosporangiales > Thermomonosporaceae > Spirillospora > Spirillospora sp. NPDC052242. The sequence continues at coordinate 67,380 of NZ_JBFAUZ010000026.1, read as the reverse complement.
GGCCGAACGTCTCGCGGCGCCGCGCGTAGTCGCGGGCCAGCTCGTAGGCGCGCATCGCGACGCCGCAGCCGCGGGCCGCGACGTTCACGCGGCCGACCTCGACGCCGTCCATCATCTGGTAGAAGCCGCGGCCGGGCTCGCCCCCGAGGATCTGGGACGACGGGACGCGGTGGGCGTCGAAGACCATCTCGGTGGTGTCGACGCCCTTGTACCCCATCTTCTCGATCTTGCGGGGGATCGTCAGGCCGGGCGCGACCTCCCCGAATCCGGGGGTCTTGTCGACGAGGAACGTCGTCATGCCGCGGTGCCCCGCGTCCGGGTCGGTCTTGACGAGGGTGGCGACGAGGTTCGCGGACGCGCCGTTGGTGACCCACATCTTCTGGCCGTCGACGACGTGGTGGTCGCCGTCGGGGACGGCGCGGGTCCGGATCGCGGAGACGTCGGAGCCGCAGTCGGGCTCGGACATGGAGAAGGCGCCCCGGATCTCGCCGGCGGCCATCTTCGGCAGGTAGTGCGCCCGCTGCTCGGGCGTGCCGTGCCGGTCGATCATCCAGGCCACGATGAAGTGGGTGTTGATGACGCCCGACACGCTCATCCAGCCGCGCGCGAGCTCCTCGACGACGAGGGCGTAGGTCAGCAGGGACTGCCCGAGCCCGCCGTGCTCCTCGCGGATCGTCAGGCCGAACAGCCCGAGGTCGCGCATGCCGTCCACGATCGCCTGCGGGTACTCGTCGGCGTGCTCCAGGTCGGTCGCGACGGGGAGGATCTCCTTGTCGACGAACGCCCGCACGGTCGCGAGGATCTCGCGCTGCTCGTCCGACAGCCCGTGGGTCTGCCGCAGCCGGTCCGCCATCCTCACCTCCACGTCGGCAATTTTTTATACGATATTGGCGGAGATGTCGGAAGGGAAGACCTCCGCGGCGGACCTCAGCCGGCGCCGCCGTCCCAGAAGCCCCGCCCCTCCAGATGCACGACCAGCAGCGTCCCCGCGTGCCGGATGTGGGCGCGCATCGCCTGGCGGGCCGCGTCGGCGTCGCCCGCCCGCAGCGCGGCGAGGACGAGGTGGTGGTCGTCCACCGAGGCCTGGCTCCAGCCCTCGATGCTGGAGAAGAACCGGCGGGGCGCGTACCGCACCACGAGCTGCAGCAGCCAGGACGTCTTCGGCGAGTCCGCGCACAGGTTGACCGTACGGTGGAACCGGTGGTTCGCCCGCTCGATGCCCTCGGCGTCGCGCGTCCGGGACGCCTCCTCCAGCAGCTCCTGCGTGCGCGCGAGCTCGGCCAGCTCGTCCTCGGTGATCTTCTCGGCGGCGCGGGCGGCCAGCTCGCCGGCGAAGTACGCCTGCGCCTCGAACAGGTCCTGGACGTCGCGCCGCGACAGCGGCGCGGGCATGAACCCGCGGCGCGGCACCAGCGTGACGAACCCCTCGCCGCGCAGCGACAGCAGCGCCTCCCGGACGGGCGTGACGCTGATCCCGAGGTCGTCGGCGACCCGCTCCAGGCGGAGGAACTCCCCGTGCCGCACCCGTCCGGACATGATCAGCTCACGGACGTACGCGGCGACCTCGTCGCTGAGCTGGCGGCGCCTGCCGAGCGAGCCGCCGGGCGGGGCGTCGCCGGTGAGGCTCTCGCCGGGGATGGGCACGGTCATCGCCTCCGGGACGGGTGTCGGGAGCTCACATTATGGACGACCCGCGTTGACAGCGAGGCAGTCGCCTATCAAATATATGAAACTGCATTCTCGGTCGGCGAGGCGAAGGAGACGCGGCGATGTTCGAGCTCAGTGCGGAGGAACGCGCCATCGTGGAGGTCGTCGCGGACTTCGTCGACCGGGAGGTCCGGCCGGCGGCGCGGGAACTGGAGCACGCGAACGCCTATCCGGAACGGCTCATCGACCGGATGAAGGAGCTGGGCGTCTTCGGCCTCGCCGTGCCCGAGCCGTACGGCGAGACGAAGGTGTCGAAATCCTGCTACGCGCTGGTCACCGAGGAGCTCGCCCGCGGCTGGATGACGCTCGCCGGGGCGTTCGGCGGGCACACGGTCGTCTCGCACCTGCTGGCGGTGTTCGGCACCGAGGAGCAGAAGGCCCGCTACCTGCCCCGGATGGCGACGGGCGAGCTGCGGGCGACGATGGCGCTGACCGAGCCGTCCGGCGGCTCCGACCTGCAGGCCATGACCACGGTCGCGCGCCGCGAGGGCGACCGGTACGTCGTCAACGGCGCCAAGATGTGGATCACCAACGCGCGCCGGTCCGGGCTCATCGCGCTGCTGTGCAAGACCGACCCCGACGCGACGCCCCGGCATCGCGGGATGAGCATCCTGCTCGCCGAGCAGGGGCCCGGCCTGACCGTGTCGCGCGACCTGCCCAAGCTCGGGTACAAGGGCGTGGAGAGCTGCGAGCTGGTGTTCGACGGGTACGAGGCGCCGCTCGACGCGGTGCTCGGCGGCGAGGAGGGGCGCGGCTTCGCGCAGATGATGCGCGGGCTCGAGGTCGGCCGCATCCAGGTGGCGGCGCGCGCGCTCGGCGTGGGCCGGGCCGCCCTCGAAGACTCGCTGCGGTACGCGCAGGAGCGCGAGTCGTTCGGCAGGCCGATCTGGGAGCACCAGTCGGTCGGCAACCTCCTCGCCGACATGGCCACCGAGCTGCGCGCCGCCCGCCTGCTGACGCTCGACGCGGCGGCCCGGCTCGACGCGGGCGAGCGCTGCGACATGGAGGCGGGCATGGCGAAGCTGTACGCGTCGGAGGCGGCGATGCGGATCGCGCTGAACGCCGTCCGCATCCACGGCGCGGCCGGCTACTCCACCGAGTTCGACGTCGAGCGCTACTTCCGGGACGCGCCGCTGATGATCGTCGGCGAAGGGACGAACGAGATCCAGCGGAACGTGATCGTCAAGCAGCTCGTCGGGCGGCACCGCATCTGACCCGGCCGCCGGACGGGCGGCCGGGGCTCGGGCGCGGCCGCTCGGGGCAGTCCTTCAGGAGAACGTCGCGGTCATCGCGGTGACGCCGCCCGGCGCCTCGATCGACAGCGTCCCGCCGGGGCCGCCGGCCGCCGCGAACGGCTGCCCCGCGAAGACCGGCCTGCGCGCGCGGAACGACAGCTCGCGCACCCGCACGCCCGCCCGGCGCGGCAGCTCCAGGCACAGGATCGCCAGCAGCGGGCCGTGGACGACGAGTCCCGCGTGGCCCTCGACGGCGGTGGCGTACCGCTCGTCGTAGTGGATGCGGTGGGCGTTGTAGGTGAGGGCGCTGAACCGGAACAGCAGCACGGGGTCGGCCGTCATCGGCAGCGTCCAGGGCGCCTCGACGGCCGGGGCCTCGAACGACGGCTCGGCCGGGGGCGCGGCCGCGTCGCCGCTGCGGTAGACGAGGTCCTGCTCCTCGACCGCGATCTCGGCGCCGTCCCGCAGGAACGTGTGCCGCACGGTGACGAACAGCAGCTCGCCGCTGCGTCCGGTCTTGACGGCCGTCGAGGCCAGTTCGTCCCGCCGGGTGACGGTGTCGCCGACGCGGATCGGCTCGGCGACGCGGAACCTGCCCCCGGCGAACATGCGCCGCCGGTCGGGGATCGGCGGGAGGAACCGCCCTTCCCGGGGATGCCCGTCGGCGCCCAGCTCGCGCCGCGCCGGCCGTTCGAGGAAGTGCAGCCACTGCCACAGCGGCGGCAGCTCCTCCTCCGGCGGCGGGACGTCCAGCACCCCGGCCAGCGCCGCGGCGGGCGCGGCGTCGATGACCTCGGTCGTCTCCCGCGCCTCCGGCGCCCATCCCGCGACGTCGATCACCGGCCCGCACCCCTCTCATATATTTGATAGGGGATTATGCCGAACCGCCGCGGAGACGGAGACGGCCGGGGGCGTCCGAGGGCGGCCCCCAGACGCCGGTCCGTCAGAGGCGTTCGATGATGGTGACGTTGGCCTGGCCGCCGCCCTCGCACATCGTCTGCAGGCCGTAGCGGCCGCCGGTGCGCTCCAGCTCGTGCAGCAGCGTCGTCATCAGCCGGGCGCCGGTCGCGCCGAGCGGGTGGCCGAGCGCGATAGCGCCGCCGTTGGGGTTGACGATCGCGGGGTCGGCGCCGGTCTCCTTGAGCCACGCCAGGACGACCGACGCGAACGCCTCGTTGATCTCGACGGCGTCGATGTCGCCGATCGTCATGCCCGTCTTCTTCAGCGCGTACGCGGTCGCGGGGATCGGCGCCGACAGCATCCGGATCGGGTCCTCGCCGCGCGCGGAGATGTGGTGGATGCGGGCGCGGGGGGTGAGGCCGTGGTCCTTGACGGCCTGCTCGGAGGCGATGAGCAGGGCCGCGGAGTTGTCGGAGATCTGCGACGAGACCGCGGCGGTGAGGCGGCCGCCGTCCACCAGCGTCTTCAGCCCCGCCATCTTCTCCAGGGACGTGTCGCGGCGCGGCCCCTCGTCGTGCTCGACGCCCTCGAACGGGACGATCTCGCGCGCGAACCGGCCCTCGTCGATGGCGCGGATGGCACGCTGGTGCGACTCGTAGGCGAACGCCTCCATGTCCTCGCGGGACAGGTCCCAGTCGCGGGCGATCATCTCGGCGCCGTTGAACTGCGACACCTCGCCGTCGCCGTAGCGCCGGACCCAGCCCTTGGAGCCGACGAACGGGCCCTGCGTGAAGCCGAGCTGCTCCCCGGCGATCATCGCGTAGGAGATCGGGATCTGCGACATGCTCTGCACGCCGCCCGCGACCACCAGGTCGGACGTCCCGGACAGGACGGCCTGCGCGGCGAAGTGCACGGCCTGCTGCGAGGAGCCGCACTGGCGGTCGACCGTGACGCCGGGGACCTCCTCGGGCAGCCCGGCGGCCAGCCAGCAGGTGCGGGCGATGTCCCCGGCCTGCGGGCCGACGGTGTCCACGCAGCCGAACACCACGTCCTCGACGGCGGCCGGGTCGACCTTCGCGCGGTCCATCAGCGCCGTCAGGGCGTGCGCGCCCAGGTCGGCGGGGTGCGCTCCGGCGAGCCCGCCGCCGCGCCGCCCGACCGGCGCGCGGACCGCTTCGACGATGTACGCCTCGGCCATGGTGTCTCCTTCGTGGGGGCCTTCGTGGAGGCTCTGGGATCTGAGAGGCTTGTGTTTTCGCGGGTCAGCTCGCCTTGATCCCTTCCAGGAACATGGCGAGGTACTGCTTGGCGATGTCGTCGGCGGACAGCCGCCCGCCGGGCTCGTACCAGTTCGCCGCCACCCAGACGGTGTCGCGGATGAACCGGTAGATCAGCGCCCGGTCGAGGTCGGCGCGGAACGCGCCCTCCTTGACGCCCCGGTCGAGGAGCGACAGCCACATCTCCTCGAACCGGCGCTGCGAGTCGAGCAGGTACCGGAACCGCTCGCCGGTCGCCAGGTGCTTCGACTCGTTCTGGTAGATGACGACGGCGGGGCGGTGCCGGTGGATCGAGCGGAACGACTCGACGACGATGCCCTCGAGGGTGTCGCGGGCGTTGCGGCCCTCCGCGAGGACCCGCTCGTAGGAAGCCCACATCTCGTCCAGGAAGGTCGAAAGGATCTCGTCGGCCATCGACTCCTTGGAGTCGAAGTGGTAGTACAGGCTGCCGCCGAGGATCCCGGCGGCGTCGGCCACCTTCCGGACGGTGGTGGCGGAGTAGCCCTGGGAGGCGAAAACCTCGGCGGCCGTGGCGAGCAGCTCGGCCCGCCGTTCCGCGCGGGCGGCCGCGGTGCCCTCGGCATCGCGCCGTCGTGGACTCATGGGTTACGGACTTTCTAAGGGTGCTGGGAGGAGACGGAGACGACCTCCCCGGTCATGTACGAGGAGTAGTCGCCGGCGAGGAAGACGATAACGTTGGCGACCTCCCACGGCTCGGCGTAGCGGCCGAACGCCTCCCGGCGCGTCAGCTCGTCCAGCAGTTCCGCCGAGGTGACCTTGACCAGGTGCGGGTGCATGGCGAGGGACGGCGAGACGGCGTTGATCCGGACGCCGAAGTCGGCGGCCTCCAGCGCCGCGCAGCGGGTGAGCGCCATGACGCCGGCCTTGGCGGCGGCGTAGTGCGACTGGCCGCGCTGCGCCCGCCAGCCGATCACCGACGCGTTGTTGACGATCACGCCCGCGCCCTGCCCGCGCATGATCCGCAGCGCCGCGCGGGTGCAGCGCATGGTGCCGTTGAGGGTGATGTCGAGGACGCGGTCCCACTGCTCGTCGGGCATGTCGACGAGGTCGGCGGTGCCGCCGAGGCCCGCGTTGTTGACGGCGACGTCGACGCGCCCGAAGCGTTCGACGGCCAGGTCGTACAGGGCACGGACCTGGTCCTCGGACGTGACGTCGCAGGGCAGCGACGCGACGCGGTCGGCGCCGAACTCCGCGGCGAGCTCCTGCTCGGACGCGGCGAGCCGCCGCTCGTGCGCGTCCGAGATCAGCACGCGGGCGCCCTCCTCCAGGCAGCGGCGGGCGGTGGCGCCGCCGATCCCGGCCCCGGCGGCCGCGGTGATGACGACGGCGCGGTCCTTCAGCAGGTCGTGCCCTGGCACGTAGGGGGGCGGGGTCATCCGCGGGCCTCTCTCGGGAGCCCGAGCACGCGCTCGGCGATGATGTTGCGCTGGATCTCGTTCGACCCGGCGTAGATGGTGTCGGAGCGGGAGAACAGGAACAGCCGCTGCCAGTCGTTGAGGTCGTACGGCTCGCCGTCGGCGACGAGGCCGGCGGCGCCGAGGACGTCCATGGCCAGCTCGCCGAGCTCGCGGTGCCAGGTGCCCCAGACGAGCTTGGAGATGGACGACTCGGGCCCGGGCGCCCCGGTGGCCACGCCGGCCATCGTCCGCACGGCGTTGAGGCGCATGATCTCCAGTCCCATGTGGGAGCGGACGAGCCGGTCGCGCAGCAGCGGGTCGTCGATCGCGCCGGTGCGGCGGGCCAGTTCGAGGACGCCCTCGAACTCGCGGCGGAACCCGACCTGCTGGCCGAGGGTCGCGACGCCGCGCTCGAACCCGAGGGTGGCCATCGCGATCTTCCAGCCGTCGCCGGGCGCGCCGACGATGTTGGCCGCGTCGGTGCGGGCGCCGTCGAAGAACACCTCGTTGAACTCCGAGGTGCCGGTGAGCTGCACGATCGGCCGGATGTCGACGCCGTCCGCCTTCATCGGCACCAGCAGGTACGACAGGCCCTTGTGCCGGGACGATCCGGGCTCGGTGCGGCAGACGACGAAGCACCAGTCGGCCTCGAGCGCCAGCGAGGTCCACACCTTCTGCCCGTTCACGACCCAGGCGCCGTCCCGCAGTTCGGCGCGGGTCTGGACGTTCGCGAGGTCGGATCCGGCGTCGGGCTCGGAGTAGCCCTGGCACCACAGTTCCTCGACCGCGACGATCGGGGGCAGGAAGCGGGCCTTCTGCTCCGCGGTGCCGAACGCGATGATCGTCGGTCCGAGCAGGTTCTCGCCGATGTGGTTCACCCGGGCGGGGGCGTCGGCGAGCGCGTACTCCTCGTGGAAGATCACCTGCTGCCGGACGCTCGCGCCGCGGCCGCCGTGCTCCTTCGGCCAGCCCACGCAGGTCCAGCCGGCGGCGGCCATGTGCCGCTCCCAGGCCAGCCGCTCCTCGTGCGCCTCGTGCTCGCGGCCCGGGCCGCCGAGCCCGCGGGCGTGCGCGAACTCGCCGGACAGGTTGGACTCGAGCCAGTCGCGGACCTCGGCCCGGAACGCCCGGTCCTCGGGGGACTCGTTCTCGTTCACGGGCGCACTCTACCAAACAGTTGTTAGAAAGAATCGCCCTCCAGGGCGGGTGCGGCGTCCCGCCCCGCGGCGGCGGGCCGGGCGGCCGGGGCCGCGGGGCGCGCCGCCCGCCGGGCGCCCTCGCGCGCGAGGCGCCCGCGCCGCGCGCGCCTCCGCTCCGCGCGGGCCCGCGCCGGGACCGTCCGTCCGGTCGGCGCGGGGTCGCCCGCCGGGACCGCCGGGAGGTCGCGGTCCAGCAGGTCGAACAGCCGGTCCCAGTGCGCCAGCACCGCCTCCGGCCGGAACCGCCGGACGGACGCGCGCGCGTTCGTCCCCAGCTCGCGGCACAGGTCGGGGTCGTCCATGAGCCGGCCGAGCGCCGCGGCGAACGCCGCCGTGTCGCCCGGCGGGACCAGCAGCCCGGACGCCCCGCGCCCGGGCGGCGCCTCCCCGAGCAGGGCGCGGACGCCGGGCGCGCAGTCGAACGCGACCGTGGGCAGCCCGTACGCCATGGCCTCCAGCACCGACATCGGGAACCCCTCGGCCCGCGACGGCAGCGCGAAGATCGACACCTCTACCAGGGCGTCCTCGACGTCGGCGACCACGCCCCGGAACTCCACGGTGTCCGCGAGGCCCGCCGCGGCGGCGCGGCGCCGCAGCGCCTCCTCGTCCGGTCCGGTGCCGTAGACGTGCAGCCGCCAGCCCGGGCGCCGCTCCCGGGCCCGCGCCCACGCCTCCAGCAGCAGGTCGACGCCCTTCTCGTCCGACAGCCGCCCAACGCAGGCGACGGCCGGGAGGTCGAGCGTCGGGTACACCTTCGGCTCGACGTGCAGCGGGTTCGGGACGTGGCCCGCGTTGGTCATGCCGGCGCGGGCCCACGCGTCCGCGTCCTCGGCGGTCAGCGCGAGCAGCCGGTCCGCGTGCGCGAAGTGCTCCCGGACCCGGCCGTAGCGGGACGAGCGCCGCGTGGCCTCGAACGACTCGTGCGTCATCCCGACGACCCGCAGGCCCGAGGTGTCGGCCCGCCGCACCCACTCCATCGCCCACACCTGCGCGACGATCACGACGGCGCCCGGGCGGGCCGCGGCGAACAGCCGGGAGAGCCGCGCGGCGCCGCGCCGCTGCGCGGCCGAGCGCCACGCGTCGCGTCCCCGCGCGGCCGGGTCCAGGCGGGCGCGCGGCGAGCGCGGCCGGAGGGCGAGGGCGGGCGGCCGCCAGCGGCCGTGCAGCGCCACCACCCGGTACGCGCCGGCCGGATCGTGCGCGGCGGGCCCCGGCCCGCGGGTGATCCCGACGAGGGTGACGCGGTCGCCGCGCGCCGCGAACAGCCGCGCCGTGCGGTGGGCCCACCGCTGGACGCCCCCGACGCCGTCGGCGTTGTTGCAGACGACGAAGACGTCTCGTCCCGCGGCGTCCCCGCCGCCGGTCTCCCTGCCCGTCAGCATGCCCGCCCCCGATCGGCGAAGTAGCGTTCCACGACCGTGCGCGCCGCCGTGCCGCGGTCGTGCTCGCCGAACCGCGCGGCGAACGCCCGGCGCCGGGGCGCGTGCACCGCCTCCGCCGCGTCCAGGTCCGCGAGCACGGCGACGAGCTCGTCCGCCGTCCGGGCGATCGGCCCGGGCGCGTCCCGCTCGAGGTCGACGTACCCGCCGCCGTCGCCGCCGGGGCCGGGCGGGACGTCCGGCAGGTGCAGCACGATCGGACGGTCCAGCAGCGCGTAGTCGAACATGATCGACGAGCGGTCGGTGATCAGCGCGTCCGCGAGCAGCAGCAGCGGGGTGACGTCCGGCACGTCGCCGACGTCGCGCATGTACGCGCGCGCGGACGGCGGGAGGTCGGCGCGGCACAGGTAGTGGGGGCGGAGCAGCAGCACGAACTCCTCCCCCAGCTCCCGCGCGAACACGTCCGGGTCGACCGGCGGCTCGAGCGTCCGGACGGGACGGCCGCGGGGGCCGGTCGCGTACGTCGGCGCGTACAGCAGCACCCGGCGCCGGTCTCCTTCCAGCCCGAGCGACCGGCGCAGCCCGGCGACCTCGGCCGCCGTCTCCGGATCGGCGTCCGCGCCGCGGACCAGCGGATCGTTGCGGGGATACCCGGCGGGCAGCGCCTCCGCGCGCACGCCCAGGGCCGGGCAGAGGGTGCGGACGTCGTGGTCCGACCGCACCAGGAAGCAGTCGTAGCGCTCCACCATCCGGCGGAGCCGGTGCCGGTCCGCCGCGGGACCGGCCTTGAGCCGCGGCTGGTCGAGGCCCATGAGCTTGACCGCCGAACCATGCCACGTCTGGATATAGGTGGTCTCGGGCCGCTTGCGCAGACCGTCCGGGAAACCCTGGTTGTCGACCCAGAACTCCGCCCGCGCGAGCGCCCGGTAGTAGGCCCACGAGCCGCGCCGGACGAGCCGCGCGTCGGGCGGGAACCCCTCGGGCGACGACCGGTAGGACCACACCGCGTCCACCGCGTGTCCGGATCGGCGCAGCTCGCGGTAAATGTACTTGGGATTGTCGGAATAGGACCGGCCGAGGTGGCTCTCGAACACCGCCAGCCCGGGCCGCACCGGGAGCCGCGTCAGGACCCGGTTGAACACCGCGGTCTTCGTCCGCCGCGACGTCAGCGCCCGGCGCGCCGACCGGCGCAGCCGCCGCGCGCGCCGCCAGGAGCGCCGTCCCGCCGGGGTCCCCGCCGCGCCCCGCACGACCGCCCCGGTGAACCGCGCGCCGCGGCCGCGCCCGTCCAGGACGAACGACAGGTGCCCGGACGCGGTCACGTGCGAGCGCAGGACGTCCCCGGCGAAGCGGGTCAGCCGCGGGCGCACCGGGAGGTCCACGTCGTTCAGCGGGGGCGATCCGGTGCCGCTGCCCGGACGGGTGACCATCGTCTCCCCGTTCACCGTGACGCGCAGCCGGACGTCCCACAGCGGGTCGACGAAGCCGATCGGCCGGACGCGGCGCCGCGGGTCGAACTCCGCCCGCCAGGCCAGCCGGTCGCCGCGGTGCTCGACGTCCGCGCCGACCCGCGCCGCCGGCGCCCGCCCGCGGCGGTCCCGGAACACCAGCACGGCCGACAGGTCGGCGTCCGGCGGCACCCGGCCGAGCGGGTTCAGGACGTACCCGGCGATGCGGGCGCAGCCGTCCCGGACCTCCAGCCGCGTCACCGTGTTGCCCGGGCACAGTTCCCGCAGCGGCCGCAGGTGGAAGCCGAACCCGGTGACGTCCAGCACGCGCCGCCCGAGCCCCCCGCGCGGCGGGCGCGCGCCCCAGTAGACGCGGCCGTCCCGCTCCGCCAGCGGCGCGCCCAGCACGGGATGCTCGGGACGGTGCTCGGCCGCGGCCAGCGCCGCCGCGTGATCGCCCTCGCGGATCAGGTACGCGGCGACCGCCGCCATCGGGTTGGCGTCCTCGAACGACCGCGGGTCCAGCTCGGCGAGGTAGCCCGCCGCCAGGTCGAGGAACCGCGCCCGGTGGCCGGGGTCGCGGCCGCGCAGCTCCCGCAGGTACAGCAGCAGGTCATGGTTGAGGAACTTGACGTCCTTGGCGCGCTTCAGCCCGTGGGCGCCGCGGAGCGCGAACAGCATGTCGATGCGGCGGTGGATCTCCAGCCGGTCCGCGAAGTTGGCCAGCTCGGCGCGCCGGTTGGAGATCGACGGGCCCGCCGCGGCGTCCTTGACCAGCCAGTTGTAGACGCGGTGCGGGATCAGCGCGGTCCGCCGGGCCGCCAGGTACGCCTCGGCGGTGAACAGCAGGTCCTCGTAGTGGAGGCGCTCGACGAACCGCAGCCCGTGCTCGTCCAGGAACTCCCTGCGGTACGCCTTGTTCGTGGACAGCGTGTCGTACAGCAGATCGGGGTTCTCGCTGAGCGAACCGTAGACGGCGCTGCGCTCGTACAGCCATGGATACCAGGGACGCGTGCGGTTCTTCGCGTCCGGCGGCCGGTTCAGGAACACCCTCGTGCACAGCCCCGAGACCAGGTCGGCGCCGGTCTCCTCGCCCGCGGCGACCAGGTTGAGGCACGCGTGCCGGTCCAGCAGGTCGTCGCTGTCGAGGAACATGACGAACCGGCCGTCCGAACGCTCCACCCCGGTGTTGCGCGGACGGCCGCACCCCCCGGAGTTCACCGGCAGGTGCACGGCCCGGACCCGGCCCGGATGCGCGGCGGCGAGGCGTTCCGCGACGTCCCCGGTGCGGTCGGTGCTCGCGTCGTTCACGATCACCGTCTCCACGGAGCGCAGCGACTGCGCCAGCGTCGAGGCGACCGCCCGGGGCAGCCGCCGCGCGTCGTTGTAGGCGATCACCACCACACTGACATCCGGGCGCACCCGCATGGGCCTCCCTCCGCTACGCCGCGTGCCAGGGATTCCTTTCCAGGAACGGCGGAGGGAGGTCCAAGCGCGACCAAAGCCTGTCAATGGTTCGCATTACCGTGGGGACGCCGAAGGCGCCCGGCGGAGCGCCGGGCGCCTTCGTGATCGGCCGGTGCCGGTCGATCAGGCGTACTCGGGGTAGCCGTAGCCCACGATCTGGCCCTTGTCCCGGACCCTCTCCTCGACGGCGTTGTTGCTGTTGCCCTCGATGGTGCTGACGGTGCCGTCGCCGTTGTCCTTCTCGACGATCCCGACGTGGTCGATGTCGCCGATGGAGCCGTCCGAACCGGCGCCCCAGTCGAAGAACACGATCGCGCCCGGCTTGGCCTTCTGGCCCCAGCGGCCCTGGTCCTCGAACCACTTGGCGTGCGACACGGTGTAGGCGTCCCAGCCCATGCCCTTGACGCCGGTCTGCGCGCCGAGCCACGAGACGAACATGTCGCACCAGGCGGCGCCGTCGTAGGCGTCCACCGAGAAGCCGCCGCTGCTGGCGGCCTGCTCGGCGCGCGGCGTCGAGGTCCACCACTCGTGGAACTTGGTCATGTTGCCCGGGCCCTCTTCCTCGATGCCGACCTGCTCCTTGGCCAGGTCGATCACCTCGGACGCCTCGACGGCGCGCGGCGGCACCTTCCAGCCCTGGGCCTTGGCCTCGGCGAGGCTCATCGTCGACGCCGACTCGGCCTTCTCCGCGGTGTGCGTGACGGCCGCGGCCTTCTGGACGGTCGTGCTCGCGGCCTCGGTGGCCGCGCTCGCCCCGGCCATGGGGTTGAACACCGACAGCCCGACGGCGCCGGCCAGCACCGCGCCGACGGCGACGCCGACGGCCCGGTCCTCCGGGGTCATGCGCTTGATCGCGAGTTCGGGGGCCAGCCGCTTGACCGCGGACTGGGGGTTGAGGCGCTTCACGGACTCGGAAAGTCGATCGAAACGACCGGTCATGCAGGGAATCTCCTTGTCTCCCATGACGCCTACCGGGTTAGCTGACGGATTCGGGCATGGAAGAGCCCTACGGCGCGCTCGGGACGCGCCGATTCACCCCTGGAACTTGGGTCCCCGGCTCCGCTGCGGCCCTCGTGGACCTGTGCGGACTCGGCCTTCACGCCGCGCGTGCGGCGCTGGATTGTCGGATTTCTCTGAGCGACTGCTCTGAGGGGCGCGCGTGCATGGCGCGCGTCGCGTGCGTGGACCGCTCCGCGACCGGCGGCCGCGCCCCTGGCACGGCCGGTACAACGCGTGGATCGCGCTGCGAGATTCGGGTTGAAGGTACCAACCATCTCCGCGAAAGCAAACCAGGCCAAAATTGATCTTTTCCCTGGTCAAGTGGCTTTCAAGGACATCCCAACACCCACCCGCAGGATGTTCTTCCCGATCTTTACCGGCGGTCCCGGAACCCTTTCTCCACGGGGCCTACGGCGCACCGCCCCCGAACCCGCCCGAAGATCGACGGGACGGCCGGCGCGACGGCTCATCGCCGCCCACCGGCCGTCCCCGGCCCCACATCGTGTGCCCTAAGTCACATCACCGTATCGACGCAGGTCAGAGGCGGCGTCCGTCACTCGACCCGCAGCGCGAACAGGGTCGTGTCGTCCGCCGCCCGGTCGTGCTCCATCCGCGCCAGCACCTCGTCCAGCGCCACCTCCGGACGCCCCGAGCCCTCTTCGAGGATCCGCGTGAGCCGCTCGATGCGCTCGTCCAGGTCCGCGTCCCGCCGCTCCACCAGGCCGTCCGTGTACAGGAAGACCATGTCGCCCCGCACCAGCGGAGTCTTGATCGTCGTGTACTCCCAGCCCGGCATCGCGCCGAGCATCGGATCCCGGACGACCTCGAGCGGCGCGGCATGTCCGTCCCGCACGAGGATCGGCGGCGGATGCCCCGCGCACGTCCACTCCATGACGCCCCGGTCCGGATCGAAATGCCCCACGATCGCGGTGCCGGTCGCGGGCGGGTCCATCGTCCCCACCAGCTCGTTCAGCCAGCCCACCAGCCGGCCCGCCGGCTCCCCGGTGAACGCGAGCCCCAGCAGCCCGTTCCGCGTCCGGGCCATCGCGGCCGCCGCGGGCAGCCCGTGCCCCGCCGCGTCCCCGATCGCGAACAGGCCCCGTCCGTCCGGCAGCCCCCGCGTCGCGAACCAGTCGCCGCCGATCCGCGCCGCGCTCTCCGCCGCGAGGCTGCGCAGCGCGATCCGCACCCCCGGCAGCCGCTCCACCTCGCCCTCGTCCGGCAGGATCGCCCGCCGCAGCGTCACCGCGACCCGCCGCTCCTGCGCCGTCCGCGCCTGCTGCTTGAGCATCTGCCGCCGCGTGTCCGCCAGCGCCCGCTCCACGCCCCGCCGCCGCGTGATGTCCTGCGACACGATGTTCACCGACACCGGCAGGCCCGCGTCGTCCAGAACCGGCTCGGCGAACAGCCACAGGTGCCGCGGCCTCCCGTCCGCCCCGATCACCCGGTGCTCGGCCTCCACCGGTTCCCGCCGCGAGAACAGCGTCTGCAGGGCCTCCTCCACCAGCGGCAGATCGTCGTCGGCCACCACCTTCGGCAGATCGTGCGGCATCGGCGGCACCTCGTCCGGCGACAGCCCGTAGTTCGCGAGCATCTGCGGCGTCCACTCCGCCTCGCCCGTCACCAGGTCCCACTCCCCGAACCCCAGCTGCGCGAGCCGCTCGACCCGCTCCAACCTCCTCGCCAGCCGATCCTCCCGGCTGTGGTACCGCCAGACGACGCACACCCCCGTCGGCACCTGCACGCACCGGACGCTCATCCGCGACGTCCGCGACAGCCCGCTCTGCGCCGTCGTGTACGAGATCGACCCCCGCTCCAGCGTCCCCGCACCCCCGAGAACCCCCACGTACTCCTCGAACAGCCCCGTCAACGCCGCACCCGGGTCCGTCTGCAGCAGCCGACGTCCCGTCAGCTTCTCGGCACCCCGACCGAACAGATCCCTCGCCTGCTCGTTCAACTGCGCGTACAGGAAGTCCGCGACATTCCCCTCGGGCCCTCGCACCGGCACGAGATGCGCCGCCGAGTCCAACGCGCCGTCCAGCACGGCCCGCGCCACGGGATCGTCCGGCAACTCCGCGAGGATCTCCCGATCGCCCCCGGTGTCCTCCGCGGTGACCCGCCGCAGCACGTCCTCGGCCTCCGACACCACCGCCCGCCGCGTCCGCGCCACCTCCGCCCGCGGCGCCCGCCGCGCCGCCGCGACGGCCTCCGCCGACCCGGCCCCGACGTCCTTGACCACCAGCGCCGCCGCCTCGGCGAGCTCCATGTCCAGGTCGCGCGCGAGCCAGATCAGATGCTGCAGCGCCTCCCCGGGCGGCACCCCGAGCCTCCGCGCCAGCACGACCCGCGCCTCGGCCAGGATCGCGCGGTCATGCGCGGCCCCCCGCAGGTCCTCAAGGTCGGGCACCGCCGCGTGCACCCCCGGCGCGCGCGGCCCCTCCGCTTCGGCCAAGCCACTCCCCCGTTCGGCACAGCATGCCCCGAGAGAAAAAAGCTACATACGCCAGCGAAGGACTATTCGTCCCCTTCCGGGTCTCCTACCCGTATCTTTAACCCGGTTTTTCCTGGATGCCCGAACTCCACCACTTCCGGTGACCCTCCGGGGACCAACCCCTACCCCACCGAGTGACCCACGTCACACACCCCGACCGCCCGGGCCGTCCCACCGCCACCCTCGACCCTCGAATTCCCGGTACGCACTACCCCGCGGACTGCGCTAGAGTAATCAGCGCCCGCCCAGCCAGGCGGGCACCGGGACGTAGCGCAGTTTGGCAGCGCACTTGACTGGGGGTCAAGGGGTCGTGGGTTCAAATCCCGCCGTCCCGACAGAGCAGCAAGCCCTGTCGACCACGGAATCTTCCGAGGTCAACAGGGCTTCCGCGTTTCCAGGTCCCGCAAGCACCGCAATCTAGACGACCCGGAGCCGGGGACCATCTGGGGACCGCCGGGCTCCCAGGTGCAGGCTCAGCGCCTCCCCCGCAGCGTTGATCGAGGCCGCATCGGGATGCAGATACCGCTGTGTCGTCGACAGCGACCCATGCCCGGCGATCTTCCGCGGACATGCACCGGGACACCCGCATCCACCATCCAGGTGAGCCCGGTGTGCCGAAGGTCGTGACGCCGAAGGTGTTCGTATCCGAGCTTGGTCACCACCTCGTCCCAGTGGGTGGCGTCCCGGCGGTAGTAATACGACCGCCCCGCGGACCGGTGAACAGCCTCGCCGTCGGTTCGTCGCCGAGCCGGGTTGTGCTTGATGCCGTCCCGGACGGCCTGTGCATGTGGTTATCGAACGGTTTACCGCGAACTCGAATTTCATCATTCGCGGTATCGGCGTGGCCGGATGCGGACTCTTGGCTTCTCTTAGAGCCTTGTGTGGGCGGGTCGTCTGCTGCGGTTTCTCGGGGTTCTGGGCGGAAGATCATGACGGGGGTGGGTTCGGGGCCTACGATGATTGGCCGTGTCCCATGGCAGGAGGCCGGGTATGGCATCGGACGAGCAGCTCTCGGATCTGGGGATCGATCCGAACGTCCCCAGCGTCGCGCGGATGTACGACTACTACCTGGGCGGTAAGGACAACTACGCGTCCGATCGGGAGGCCGCCGATCGGGTGCTGGCCGCGATGCCGTACGTCCTGGAGTTCACCCGCGCCAATCGGCGGTTCCTCTCGCGGGCGGTCACGATGCTCGCCGAACGCGGGGTGCGGCAGTTTCTGGACATCGGTTCCGGGTTGCCCACTCAGGAGAACACGCACGAGGTCGCGCAGCGGGTGGCGCCCGACTCGCACGTCGTGTACGTCGACAACGATCCGATCGTGCTCGTGCACGGGAGGGCGCTGCTGGCCGATGGGCCACGGACCACTGTGCTCCAGGCCGACGTGCTTCGGCCCGAGAGCATCATGGAGCATCCCGAGGTACGCGAGCGGTTCGACTTCTCCGAGCCGATCGCCGTGCTTCTGTTGGCTGTTCTGCACTTCGTTCCGGACGAGGCGCGGCCTGGGGAGATCGTGGCGCGGCTGCTCGAACCGCTGGCTCCCGGAAGTCACCTGGTCGTCTCGCATGGGTTCCTGGGGAAGCAGGACGCCGACAAGGAGGGGGCCGTGCGCGACCAATACGGGCGGACGGGCGCAGGCGACATCATTCCGCGTACGCGTGAGGAGCTCCTCGGGTTCTTCGAGGGGACCGAGGTGTTGCCGCCCGGTCTCGTTCCGGTGAGCGACTGGCATCCGGACGCCGGTTTCTTCGAACCTGATATGAGCAGGACCGGCTTTCTCGGCGGTGTCGGGAGGGTCCGCTGATGGCTGCCGTTCTGCCGATGGATTTCTTGCTTTCCGAAAAGTTCGCCCGCGACCCGTATGCCCTGTACGCGGAACTGCGCGCTAAGGGGCCCGTGCACCGGATCGACTTTCCGCAGGGCGCCGACGCTTTTCTCGTGGTCGATTATGAGCACGGGCATGCGGCGCTGAACGATCCGAGGTTGTCGAAGGACACCGCGCACAGCTCCGTGCCCGTGGATCCGGCGCCGTTCTTCGGCGGCACCATGCTCGGCATGGATCCGCCCGACCACACCCGGCTGCGCCGGCTGGTCGCCAAGGCGTTCACCCCGCGGCGGGTGGAGGCGCTCCGGCCCCGTGTCCGGCAGATCACCGATGAGCTGCTGGACGGCCTGTCCGGGACCGTCGACCTGCTGGAGGCGTTCGCGGTCCCGCTGCCCGTTCAGGTCATCTGCGAGCTGCTCGGCGTTCCGCCGGAGGACCGCGATGACTTCCGTGCCTGGACGGCCGTGATGACCGCACCGGCCCACGGTGCCAAGGCCCTCGCGCGGAGGCGGGAGGTCGCCGGCCTGTTCACCGGTTACCTCGCGGGCGTCGTCGCCGAGCGGCGTGCCCGGCCGCAGGACGATCTCATCAGCGGCTTGGTCGAGGCGCGGGACGGGGACGCGGCGCTCACCGATCCCGAGCTGCTGAACACGATCGCGCTGTTGCTCATCGCGGGGCACGACACGACCGTGAACCTCATCGGCAACGGCGTCCTGGCGCTGCTGCGGGCGCCGGACCAGCTCGAACTCCTGCGGTCCCGGCCGGAGCTGCTGCCGTCCGCGGTGGAGGAGCTGCTGCGCTTCGACGGGCCGATCGAACGGGCGAGCCAGCGCATCGCCGTGAAGGACATGGAGATCGCGGGGGTGCGCATCCCGCGCGGCTCCTGGGTGCACGTGTCGCTGGGCGCGGCCGGTCGGGATCCCGACGCCTTCGACGACCCGGGGAGGCTGGACGTCACCCGCGCCCCGAACCGGCACGTCGCGTTCGGGCACGGCCTGCACTTCTGCTTGGGGGCGCCACTCGCCCGGCTCGAGGGCCAGGTCGCGATCGGCGGCCTGCTGGCCCGGTTCCCCGGCCTCGCGCTCGCCGTCCCGCCGTCCGAGCTGCGCCGGCACAGGGAGGGATCGATCGTCCGCGGCCTGGTGTCCCTCCCCGTGCGGCTGTGATCTCGGTCCTTCGACCGCGGTTCAGGTGTCGCCGCGCACGTGGGTGAGGCCCTCCTTCTCCTCCCGCGTGTACATGCGCATGTCGTAGTGGACGGCTGGATCGTGCGGCTTCGGCGGGTTCCGCCACTCCGAGGTCGCCGAGCCAAGACCAGCGGCGCGGTGATCAGGGACAGGACGACGAGCGCTGTGCTGCTCGCGATCGTCCTCCGTCCGCGGATTCCGTGATGCTCTCGCGCGAGACGGGGTTCGTTACGGTCGGAGGTTGAAGAACGCCTTGACGCGGCGTTCGTGGTAGTCGGCGTCGTCCTCGTCGTGCTCGACGCCCTGGCGCCGGGCGCGCCCGTAGTACGCGGCCTCGCGGCGCAGCCGGTGCCTGATGAGCTGGACGACCGTCTCCTCGTCCATGTCGCCCGCGGTTCCGCCGGCCTCGTGGTAGTCCGCGATGAAGCGGCGGCGTCCCTCGGGGTCGTCGCCGTACTCGTCGGTCCATTCGAGGGCGGCGGACGCCACCTCGAGTTCGGGCGCTCCGACGATGGCCTCGTCCCAGTCCAGGACGGCCACCAGCCGGCCGTCGCGGGCGAGGGTGTTCCCGGCGTAGAAGTCCCCGTGCAGGGGGTGGCGCACGGGGTTGCGGCGGTGGAAGTCCGCCAGCCAGCGGTCCAGCCGCGGATCGGCCAGTGCGGGCACGTCGTGCGGCGGCTCGCCGTACAGGCCGATCTCCACGAAGGCCGTCACCGGGCGCGCCGGCGGCCGGTGGGAGGCCAGCGCGCGGTGCAGCCGCGCCAGGAGCCGTGCGCCCTGCGTCTGCGCTTCTCGCCGGTCCTCGTCGGGCCACTCCCCCTCGACGTAGGGCCACACCGACACGGGCCGGTCGCCGATCCGGACGACCGTGGCACCGTCGCGCGCGCACACGGGGGCCACCGCTTCAGGCAGGGTGGACGCGGCGTGGAGGGCGATCGCGTGGCACCATTCGGCCTCGGCACTCGTCCGGGACACGGGGCCGACGCGGACGACGAGGTCGTCGACCCGGTACGCCGCCGATTCCTCGCCGCCGTAGAGCCGTACCGGTTCCCCTTCGATGGGCCGTCCCCAGGCTTCGCGGACCGCTTGCCGCATGGGAGTGGTCAGGGGTGTATCGACGAAAGGCACCGCAACCTTCTATCGCAGCGCGCCCGGTGGACGCACCGGGTTTTGGCGGCACCCACGGCCGCCGGTCGGGTCACCCGGTCGTTGCGCGGATGAAGTCCGTGACGAGCCGGTTGAACTCGTCGGCGTGCTCGATCATCGCCCAGTGCCCGCACCGGTTGAGCAGCACGAGCCTGCTGTCGGGGATGTTGGCGAGCAGGTAGAGCGAGTTCTCCAAGGGGACGACCCGGTCGTCGCGCCCGTAGATGAGCAGCGTCGGGACCTTGATGTCCGGGAGCAGTTCGGGCTTGACCCAGATGGGGAGCGGCGCGCCCTGGGGCAGTCCGTCGACGTAGTTGCGCAGGTGTTCGGGACGGGCGAGGGCCGCGGTCGACCGGGCCCGGCAAGTTCGGGGGTGGCGAACCTCGCCTTGTCGAAGCACATGATCTCGACGAGCCCGCGCATGTTCTCCGAGCTCGGGTCCCGGTAAGTGTCGATGAGGACCTTCAGGCCCTCGGACGGGCCGCCGCCGGGGGTGAACAGGCCGGGCGCCCGGCCGACCGGCGGGCCCATCGTCACCAGGTGCGTGATCCGGTCGGGGTGTTCGGTGGCGAGCCGCAGCGAGGTCTGCCCGCCCATCGAGTTCCCGACGAACCCGGCCTGCTCGATGCCGAGGGCGTCCAGGAACTGGATCGCCGCCTCGACGTGGTCGAGGCGGTCGACCGTCGCCGCGTCGGAGTCGCCCCAGCCGGGCATGTCCACGGCGTACACGTGGAAGTGCCGGGCGAGCGCCTCGATGTTGGCGGAGAAGTTGCTCCAGCCGGTGGCGCCCGGCCCGCTTCCGTGCAGGAGGACGACGGGGTGCCCGAGATGCGCATCGTCCAGTCGTTGACGGTGAGGGCGCGTGCCCGGGGGTAGATGTCCTCGTCCCGCTCGAACGCGAGGACCGGCGCGGCCGCAGGTCCCGGGAGGAGATCCTGGACGTCGCCTCCCGGATCATGGCGGAGCGCGGGTACGCCGCGACGTCGCTGTCGGTGCTGAGCCGCGAGACCGGCCTGCCGAAGAGCGCGGTGTACCACCACTTCCACTCGAAGGCCGGGCTCCTCTCGGCGGTCATGGCGCGCGGCGCCTACGAGTTCTTCGCGGCGATGCGGCGGGCGCAGGCGGGAGGCCCGGAGGGGGCACGCCGCGCGAGCGGCTGACCTGGTACCTGCTGCGCACCGGCGAGGTGTTCATGGCGCGCCCGGACTTCCTGCGCCTGCACCTGCTGCTGGTGATGAGCGCCGAGGCCGCCGAGGCCGGGGTGGACGCCATCATCGAGCGGGTGCGGCAGGACGGCCGGGCGCACATGAACGCGATGATCGCGGTGTCCTTCGCCGCGGAGGGCGAGGAGATCGCCCAGGCCCTCGCGGACGAACTGGAGTACTTCGGCATCGCCGGGTTCGACGGCGCGTTCGTCGCGCTGCAGGCCGAACCCGACCGCGACCTCGCCGCGCAGATGGCGCTGCTCGCCGAGGCCGTGGCGGCGCTCGGGGAGGCGCGGCTGGCCGCGCTGCGCGCCCGCGCCGCCGCGCCCCGCTGACCCCGGCCGTTCGGCGGGTGCCGTCCGGCCCGTGCTCGTCGCCGGGTCTCGGCGTGGGTCGCTTAGTCTGGGGACCGGCCCGACTTCGGGGAGGTGAGGCCCGCGTGACCGAGCGCAAGCCCGCCGGCATGGGCTTCGAGACCTGGATCGACCGGCAGATCCGCCAGGCGCAGGAGCGCGGCGAATTCGATGATCTTCCCGGCGCGGGCAAGCCTCTTCCCCGTCTCGACCGGCCCTTCAGCGTGGAGCAGTGGGCGGTGGACAAGGCCCGCAGCGAGGGGCTGGACACCGAGGTCATGCTCCCCGAGCCCCTGCGGTTGCGGAAGGAGATCGACCGGCTGCCCGACACCGTTCGCGATCTGCGCTCCGAGCGGGAGGTCCGCGAACTGGTGGCGGATCTGAACCGGCGGGTCGCCGAGTCGCTGCGACGGCCGTCGGAGCTGCCGATCGTGGTTCGCCGGGTCGATCCGGAGGCGGTCGTGGAGCAGTGGCGGGACGCGCGTCCCCGGGCGGCGACGCCTCCCGCGCCGCCGAGCCCACCGCCTGCCGAGCGTCCCGGGCGTCGTCTCTTCCGCTGGTGGCGCAAGCCGAAGGGCTGAGTGCGCGACGCGACCACGCCCGGGAATCGCGTGCCCTGGCCGGGGGACGAACCGGGCTTCAGCGGCCGAGCCCGGCCAGCAGCTTCTCGCTCTCGGTCCAGAGGCGGGCGGCGGCGGCCTCGTCGCGGGCGGCCTCGGCGGGCGTCTCCTCCGCCTTCCGGTGGAAGTACCGGCCGCCGTCGCGCCCGCCTTCGGGATCGGTCGCCAGCCAGACCAGCGTCTCGGCCGGTTGGGCGGCCGGGACGGTGTCGGCCGCGGCCATGTGCTCGCGCATGGCCGCGTCCCCGTGGGAGGCGAAGTTGCTGGCCACCCTGCCGGGATGCATGGCCTGCGCGACGATCCCGTCCGGAGCGGCCCGCCGGGCCAGCTCGCGGGTGAACAGGAGGCCGGCGAGCTTCGCCCGGGCGTAGGCGGCGGCGGTCTGGAAGTCCCGGAGGCTCTGCAGGTCGTCCCAGGCCAGGCCCGCGCAGATGCGGTGGGCGTTCGACGAGACGGCGATGACCCGGACGGACGCCGGGGGCAGGCGGCTCGCGGTCGCCCGCAGCACCGGCGTCAGCTCCCGGGTCAGCAGGAACGGGGCGAGGTGGTTGGCGGCGAAGGTCGCCTCGGTGCCCTCCGCGGTGACGATGCGCCGGTCCCGCACGCCGCCGGCGTTGTTGACGAGGACGTCCAGGCGCGGGACCAGGCCGGCGATCGCCTCGGCCACCCGCCCGACCTCGGCCATCAGGGTGAAGTCGCCGCGCAGCATGGCGAACCCGCCGCCCGCCGCGGCGAGCTCCCGCTCGGCCTCGGCGCAGCGGCCCGGGTCGCGGCCGACGCCGACCACCTGCCAGCCGCGTTCCAGGAGCGCGCGGGCGGTCGCCCGGCCGATTCCCGAGCTGGCCCCGGTGACGACCGCGACGGGCCGGTTCGCATCGAAGGACAACGCTTCCGCCTCTCTCTCGTGATCAGCGCGGCCGGAGGCCGTCCAGCAGCAGGTGGACGGCGAACTCGACCCGTTCGTCGAGCTTCTCCGGCGACGTCGGGCGGCCCGCCACGATGGGGCGGACCTGGCTGCCGACGACCATGGCCATGAAGGCCCGGGCGGCCTGCTGGGAGTTCGTGGGGACGATCTCCCCTGCGGCGGCCGCGCGGTCGAGGAGTCCGGCGACGAAGTCGACCACCCGGACCGTGTCCAGCTCGAACGCGGCGACGAAGATCTCCGGGAAGCGGTAGCTCTCGGTGTTGACGATCCGTTGCAGGCGCAGCCCGTCCGGCGTCGTCACCTGGTCGATCCGCAGCCGCGCGACCGCCTTCAGCGTCGCGGCGAGGTCGCCGCGGTCGAGCTCCTCGAGCGCCTCCGGCGACACGGCCTGCCGCTCGATGGCGCGCAGCACGGCGGCGAGGAACAGCGCGGACTTCTCGGAGTAGCGCGCGTAGATGGTCCGCTTGGTCATGGCGACGCGGGAGGCGATCATCTCGATCGTCGCCTGCTCGTAGCCGTGCTCGAGGAACAGGTCCAGCGCGGTGTCGAGCAGCTCCGCGTGGCGGGCCTCGGCCTGCTCGCGGGTGGGCCGCCCGGCCCCGCGGCGCGCCGGCCGGCGTGCGTCCGTCATGCCGTCCCCCTCCCGGCGGTCTCTTGCATCCGCACCTCCCTCGCGTTAATGATACGTACGAGTTGCCATTTTTTCGAGACCGGACACGGTCCCAGGGAAGGATGCCCTGTGAGCTCTGCTGTGGAGAAGCTGTTGCGGCTGGCCGACGCGCCGGACCGCTTCGACCACTCCCACGCCGACCTGCGCGAGACCCAGCTGGCGGCGCTCGACGAGCGCCTCCGGGAGCGCCGCGGCCGCATCGCGCTGCTGGCGCGCCGCGCCGAGGACGCCGGCGTCGGCGAGATCCGCGACCGCGCCGACATGGTCCCGCTGCTGTTCCCGCACACCGCCTACAAGAGCTACCCGGAGAGCTTCCTGACCGAGGAGAGGTGGGACCGGCTCGGCAAGTGGCTGGGGACGGTCTCGCCGTACCCGATCGGGCCCGTCGACACGTCGGACGTCGCCGGCATCGACGACTGGATCGCGCGGCTGGAGGCCGCGGGCCACTACGTGTCCTGCTCCAGCGGGACGACCGGCAAGTCGGCCCTCCTGATCGCCTCGGAACGCGACATGGACTGGACGCGCAAGGACACCGTCAACGTCTTCTCCTGGGGCTCGGGCGTCCGCCCCGCCCGGGACCGGCGGATGATCGGCCTCGGCGCCACCGCCGCCGTCCCGAAGAACGTGATCACCGCGCAGGCCCAGGAGGCGGCCTTCGGGGACCCGGCCAGGGAACGCTTCCGCCCCCCGCTGCCGCCGATCACCGTCGGCTCGCTGACCCGGACGGTCGTGCTCCGCAAGAAGATCGCCGACGGCACCGCGCGGCCCGAGGAGATCGCCGACTTCGAGCGGACGTCGCAAGAACGGCGGCGGGCGGTGGACGAGGCGGTGACCGCCACCGCCGAGGCGCTCGTCCGCCACCGAGAGGAGAAGCTGTACATCGCGGGGATGTGGAACAGCCTGTACCAGGTGGCCAGGGCGGTGCGCGACATGGGCTACGCGGCCGCGGACTTCCACCCCGACAACTGCGTCTACGTCGGAGGCGGCCTCAAGCGGGCGCAGCTGCCGGACGACTACCAGGAGTACGTCCACCGGACGTTCAACATCCCGGCCGAACGGGACTTCCAGAACTACTCCATGCAGGAGCTCAACTCCGGCATGCCGAAGTGCCGGAAGGGCGGCCGCTACCACGTGCCGCCCTGGGTCGTCCCCTTCGTCCTGGACGAGCCGGGCGACGCGCTGCTCCCGCACGAGCGCGGCGAGGTGCAGGGCCGGGCCGCCTTCTTCGACCTCTCCCTCGACGGCCGCTGGGGCGGCGTGATCACCGGCGACCGGATCTCGCTCGACCTCGATCCCTGCGCCTGCGGCGCCGGCGGGCCGACGGTGCGCGACGACATCGCCCGCTACGCCGACCTCGCCGGTGACGACAAGATCGGCTGCGCCGGCACCGTGGACGCCTACGTCCGGGGGCTGTCGTGACCGTGAGCCGCACCCGCCCGCCGTCCGCCGAGCCCGTCGTGACCGCGCCGTTCTTCCAGCGCGGCGACGTGGTCGAGGGGAACGACACCGTGCACCGGTCCCGCGACCTCGGCGTCGCGTTCGCGACGCCGCGCCTCGCCATGGACCGGATCGTGCATCCGCGGGACGAGGTGCCGCCGCTGCTCGACGTCCCGCTCGCGGAGATCATCGACTTCCTCGTCGAGACCGGTGCGCGCCTCCGCGACCCCGGCAACCCGTTCGTGCGGGACTGCGTCGACCGCATGTCGGCCACGCACGTCCTGCCGCGCCAGGTGCTGGAAGCGCAGGTCGCCGGGGCGGCGTCGTACCTCGACGGGCGGCTGCTGCGGACCGTGGTCGAGCAGAACTTCCCCGACCCCGCGGCGCTGGACGGCTGGATCCCCAAGCAGGACCACACCGGACGCAGGAGTTACGTGCGGGCGTTCGCGCCCCGGCTGATCCATGTGCTGCCGGGCAACTCCCCCGGCGTCGCGGTGAAGTCCATCGCCCAGGGCGCGCTGGTCAAGGGCGTCAACCTGTTCAAGATGTCGTCCAGCGACCCGTTCACCACGGTCGCGATCCTGCGGACCATGGCCGCGATCGACCCGGGCCACCCCGTCGTGCGGTCGATGTCGGCGGTCTACTGGCGCGGCGGCGACGACACGGTCGAGCGCGTCCTGTACCGCCCGCAGTACTTCGACAAGATCGTCGCCTGGGGCGGCGGCGACGCGATCGACAACGTGATCAAGTATCTCGGCCCCGGTTTCCAGCTGGTGTCGTTCGACCCGAAGACCTCGATCTCGATGGTCGGCCGGGAGGCGTTCGCGTCGGACGAGACCCTCGACCTCGCCGCCGGGCTCGCCGCCTCCGACGTCATGGTCCTCAACCAGGAGGCGTGCGTCGCCAGCCGCTTCGTCTACCTCGAGGCGGACCGCGCCGGCGCCGACCGCTTCTGCGCGCGGCTGCACGCGCACATCGCCGCGAAGGCGGCCGCCTCCGGCGACGCCCGTCCGCTGGACCGGGACCTGCGCGAGCAGATCGACACGCTGGCGATGCTCGACGACGAGTTCCGCGTCTGGGGCAGGACGGACGGCACGGGCCTGGTGATCCGGTCCGACGAGCCCGTCGACTTCCATCCGATCAACAAGGTCGTGAACGTCGTGCGGGTGGACTCGCTCGACCACGCGGTCGGGTTCGTCAACGTGGCGACGCAGACGGTCGGCTTCTACCCGTTCGACCGGACGGCCGACTACCGCGATCGTCTCGCGAGCTGCGGCGCCCAGCGCGTCGTCCGGCTGGGCGAGGCGGGCCCCAGCACCATCGGCAACCCCCACGACGCCATGTACCCGCTGCACCGCTTCGTGCACTGGATGGCGCACGAAGACGGCACCGTGCCGCCCTGATCGGCCCCTGATCCCCCGCCCGCGCCGTGACCCCTCGCGGCGGCCGTCCGTCCGGCCGTCGCGGAGGGGCGCGGCGCGTCGATCCAGGTGCCGGCCCGTCGGGCCGACACCTGTATTCGGCATGCCTGAATTCGCGGCGACCTTCACGAATGGCCTGACACGGAGAACGTGAATGGCATTCTCATTCACATGCCGTTCGCGGGCCGTCGTCCGTCGCTGTTCACAGCCCCGCGAGCCCTTCCCGCAGCGACCGCGCATTGCCATCAAGGCCGCGTGTACGGAGCAACATTCTCGAAATCGACACTTGTTTTTCTCGTATACCGCAATTACTGTTCTCGCCATCGGCGCAGGTCGGCGGGGGTCACGCCCTCTTCCGGTCCGGATCGCCGTCCGCCCGCCGGAGCGCTACAGGAAGGCGAGCCGCATGTTGCTCACCGTCGTCAGCCGGATCGGCCGCGGTCTCCTCGTCGTACTGCTCGTCAGCTTCGCCGTGGTGGGGCTGATGAGCCTGGCGCCCGGCTCCGTCGCGGAGGTCATTCTCGGCGAGAACGCGACGCCCGAGGCGATCGCCGCGCTGAACGCGGAACTGGGCATGGACCGGCCGTTCCTGGCACGGTACCTGGACTGGCTCGGCGACGCGCTGCGGGGTGACCTGGGCACCTCCCCGCTGACCAACCAGCCCGTGACCGAAGCGATCATGGAGCGGCTGCCGGTGACGCTGCAGCTCGCCGCCATGGCGCTGCTCATCGCCCTGGCCGTCGCGGTGCTGCTGGCCGTCGCGTCGGCGGTGCGGCCCGGCGGCCCGGTGGACCGGGCCGTGAACGTGGTGTCGTCGGTCTTCCTGTCGGTGCCGGCGTTCATCGCCGGGCCCGTGCTGATCTACGTGTTCGCGCTGCAGCTCGGCTGGTTCCCCGTGATCGGCTGGTCGGACGTCGACGAGGGGCTGGCCGCGAACCTGCGCGGCGCGCTGCTCCCGGCGGTCTCGATCGCGCTGATCGAGATCGCGGCGTTCCACCGCGTCCTGCGCGAGGACCTCGTCGGAACGCTCCGGGAGGACTTCGTCGGGGCCGCGCGGGCGAAGGGGATGAGCCCGTCCTACGTGATGTTCCGGCATGCGCTGCGGCCGTCGTCGATGTCGCTGATCACGCTCGCCGGCATCAACCTCGGCCGGCTGGTCGGCGGAACGGTGATCGTGGAGTCGCTGTTCCTGCTGCCCGGGCTCGGCCAGTTGCTGACGACCTCGATCGTGTCACGCGATCTGATCACGGTGCAGGGAGTGGTGGTGTTCGTCGCGGTGGTCTATGTCGTGATCAACACGGCGGTCGATCTGAGCTACCGGCTGATCGACCCCCGGGTACGGAAGGCGGCCCTGGCATGACGCAGTCCGAGGCCGTCGCGGGACGTGTCGCGCCGCCGGTCGTCCCGCGGGTGCGCAGGCCGCGCTCGGTGCTGGTGTTCGCCGCCTACGCCTGGCTGGCCGCGGTGATCGGGATGGCGCTGCTCGCGAGCCTGCTGCCGCTGGCGCCGTACATCACGGCGGTCGGCGTCCCGCACCAGGGCCCGCGGTGGGGGTCGCTGGAACTGTCCATGGGCACTGACTACCTGGGACGGTCGATCCTGTCGCGGGCCGTCCACGGGGCGCGGGTCTCGCTCGTGGTCGGCACCGTCGCGAGCCTGATCGGCGTCGTCGTCGGGGGCCTGCTCGGGATGCTCGCCGGCTACCTGGGCGGGCGGCTGGACGCGGTGGTGCGGCTGCTGACCGACGCGATGCTGGCGTTCCCGCCGCTCATCCTGCTGATGGCGCTGTCGTCCGTCCTCACCCCCAGCATGGGGACGCTGCTGCTCGGCCTGACGCTGCTGGTGATCCCCACGTTCGTCCGGCTGGCGCGGGCGAACACGCTGGCCTGGTCGGCGCGGGAGTTCGTGCTGGCGGCGCGGAACATGGGCGCGGGGCACCGCGCGATCCTGCTGAAGGAGATCCTGCCCAACGTGCTGCCGACGCTCGCGGCGTACCTGCCGGTCGTGATGGCGGCGATGATCGTCGCGGAGGGGTCGCTGAGCTTCCTCGGGCTGGGCATCCCGCCGCCCACCCCGAGCTGGGGCGGGATGATCGAGGACGGCAAGGACGCCATCACCGACTCCCCGCACATGGTGCTCATGCCCGCGCTGATCATCTTCCTCACCGTGTTCTCGCTGAACCTGGCCGGTGACCACCTCCGGCGGCGGTTCGACCGCACGCTGCAGGACTGACCGTCCGTCCCGTTGCCGGATCGCTGACGAGAGGTCGACGATGACGCGAACCAGACGTTTCCAGGCGGCCGCGGCGGCCCTGGCCGCCGCGCTGCTCACGGCCGCGTGCAGCGGCCCGGCCGCCGACACCTCCACCGGGCCGGCCGGTGCCCCGGTGCGGGGCGGCACCGCCTCCATCCTCATGATCAACGAACCGCGGAGCCTGGACCCCGCGGCCATCTCGAACGTGTGGGCGTTCGGCGCCGCCCTGGGCAACGCCCTGTACGGGACGCTGATGACCAACGACGTCCGCACCGGTGAGATCGGCTACAAGATGGCCGAGAGCTTCACCACCGACGACGGCGGCGCGACCTTCGAACTGAAGCTGCGGGAGGGACTGACCTTCACCGACGGCACCCCGCTGGACGCGGACGCGGTGAGGTTCAACTGGGACCGGATCCGGGACCCGGCCAACGGGTCCTCCTCCATCCGGTACGCCGCGATGATCGCCTCGACCGAGGCGGTGGACGCCACGACGCTGCGGGTCCGGCTGCGGTCACCGGTCCCGAACTTCGCCCAGAACGTCGTCATCGGGGCGATGAACTGGATCGCGTCGCCGGCGGCCCTGAAGAAGGGAGCGCGCTCGTTCGACGCCCGGCCGGTCGGCGCGGGGCCGTTCACCCTGAAGTCGTGGACCCGGCAGGACAAGGTCGAGCTGGTCCGCAACCCGCGGTACTGGGACGCGCCCAAGCCCTACCTCGACGGCCTCGTCCTGCGCTCCACCTCCGACACGATGCAGCGGCTGAGCACGCTGCTCAGCGGGGACGTCGACGTGGTCATCGACACGAGCTGGAAGACGATCCAGAAGGCGCGCGAAGCCGGCTTCTCGGCGGACGTCGTGCGGATGAGCGGCGGGCAGTCCCTGACCATGAACCTGCGCAGGCCGCCGTTCAACGACCTGCGCGCGCGCAAGGCGGTGTCCGCCGCGCTGGATCTGCAGGCGACGAACCTGTCCCTCTACAACGGGCACGGGGAGATTCCGACGCGCCTCTTCGACGAGTCCTCGCCGTTCTACTCCGACGTCGAGCTGAGAAGGCACGACAAGGAGGCCGCGCAGAGGCTGTTCGACGAGCTGGCCGCCGAGGGGAAGCCCGTCGAGTTCACCTTCACCACCCAGAACAGCACCGAATCCCGGGGCGTGGCGGAGAGCATCCAGGCGCAGCTCGCCGCGTTCGACAACGTCGATGTCGAGATCCGGACCATCGACAGCGCGGACACCGCCTCGATCTACGCCTCGTACGACTTTGACATGCTGATCTCGTCCACCCTGATCGTGGACCCCGAGCCCCAGCTGTGGGACGTCTTCCACAGCAGGTCCCGCTCCAACCTGGCGGGCGTCGCCGATCCGCAGCTGGACGAGGCCCTGGACAAGGGGCGCACGTCGACGTCGCTCGAAGAGCGCAAGGCCGCCTACAAGACGGCCCAGGAGCGGCTGGCCGCGCTCGTCCCCGTCATCTACTACACCCGCGCCGCGCCCGCCGTCGAGACGGCCGGGCACGTCCACGGCGCCCGGCAGTACGGATGGGGCTCCTTGCTCCCCGAGGAACTCTGGACGACGCGATGAGGCAGGCCACCCGGACGAGAGGCTCGATCATGACGGCTGAACCCGTGCTTCAGGTGCGGAACCTGCACGCCTACATCGGCACCCCGCGGGGCGTCGTCCGGGCCGTGCAGGACGTGTCCCTCGACGTCGGCCGCGCGCAGTCGCTCGGTGTGGTCGGCGAGTCGGGGTCGGGCAAGTCGATGACGGCCCGGGCGATCATGGGGCGGCTCCCGCCGCGCGCGGAGTGCTCGGGGCAGGTCCTGTTCAAGGGCCGGGACCTGCTGACCATGCCGCGCAAGCAGCTGGCCGAGATCTGGGGCAAGCACATCGCGATGGTGTTCCAGGATCCCGGCCGGTCCCTCAACCCGGTCGTGCGGGTGGAGCGCCAGCTCACCGAGGGCATGCGCAAGCTCCTCGGCCTCGGCCGCTCCGAGGCCCGCGGCCGGGCCGTCGGCCTCCTGGGCGAGGTCGGCGTGCCCGACCCCGAACGGCGCCTGCGCGCCTACCCGCACGAGCTGTCGGGCGGCATGCGCCAGCGCGTCATGATCGCCATCGCGCTGGCCTGCGAGCCCGACCTGCTCATCGCCGACGAGCCGACGACCGCCCTCGACGTGACGATCCAGCGGCAGATCCTCGACCTGCTGCGGCGGGTGCAGCGCGACCGCGGGATGTCGCTGCTGCTGATCAGCCACGACCTCGCCGTCGTCGCCGGGCAGACCGACCGGGTCGCCGTGATGTACGCCGGGCGGCTCGCCGAGGTCGGCGCGACCCGGCGGGTGTTCGCGGCGCCCCGCCACCGCTACACCCACGCCCTGCTGGAGGCGACGCCGACGCTCGAGCACGAGCGCGCCGCGCCGCTCCGGCTGATCCCCGGCACGCTGCCGGATCCGACGAGGCTGCCGGAGGGATGCCGGTTCACGGCGCGGTGCGCCCACGCGGACGACGCATGCCGCGAGCCCGGGCCGCGCCTGGCGGAGATCGCGCCGGACCACCACGTCGCCTGCGTCCGTCCCGTGGCCGCGCACGCGGCCGCGGACCTGGAGGGAGCTGATCTCGATGGCCGGTAGCGGGACCGCGCACCTGCGCGGCGACCGGGCGCTGCTGTCGGTGGAGGACCTCGTCGTCGAGTACCCCGGCGCGGCGGGCACCGTCCGGGCGGTCTCGAAGGTGAGCTTCGACGTCCTGCCCGGAGAGACCCTCGGCATCGTCGGCGAGTCCGGATGCGGCAAGTCCACCACCGGGCGGGCCCTGCTGCGCCTGGACCGGGTGACCTCCGGCCGCATCGTCTTCGACGGCGAGCGCATCGAGCGCGCGGGCGAGCGGCGCATGCGGGAGCTCCGCCGCCGCATGCAGATGATCTTCCAGGATCCCGTCGCCTCGCTCAATCCCCGCCGCGCGGTCGCCGACATCGTCGTCGAGGGCCTCGCCGCCACCGGCGCGTCCGCCGCCGAGCGCTCGGCGAAGTCGGCGGACGTGCTCGCCAAGGTCGCCCTCTCCGACGACCGCTTCACCCGCATGCTCCCCCGGCAGCTCTCGGGAGGGCAGGCGCAGCGCGTCGCGATCGCCCGGGCCCTCGCCGTCGAGCCGCAGCTGCTGCTGTGCGACGAGCCGGTGTCCGCGCTCGACGTGTCCGTCCAGGCGCAGATCCTCAACCTCATCGCCGATCTCAAGGCCGAGTACGACCTCACCGTCCTGTTCATCGCCCACGACCTCGGCGTCGTCCGCACCATCAGCGACAACGTCCTGGTCATGTACCTGGGCAAGGTGTGCGAGTTCGGCGACGCCGCCGAGGTCTACGACTCCCCCGCCCATCCCTACACCCGCGCCCTCCTCGACTCGGTCCCGCTCACCGACCCCGACCGCCGGTTCACCGGCCCCGCCCTCGAAGGCGACATCCCCTCGCCCCTCTCCCCGCCCACCGGGTGCCGTTTCCGCACCCGCTGCCCGTTCGCGCAGGAGCGCTGCGCCGACGAGGAACCGCAGGTCCGCGAGATCCGGCCGGGCCAGTACGCCGCCTGCCACTTCCCCTTGGGGGAGGCGAGCGAGAAGGCCGGTTAGAAGCGCGCCCCGTTCGGCGAGAGCCGCCCGGCAAGGCCCGTCCGCGTTCCGGCGGACGGGCCTTGCCATGTCGACGCCCGGAACCGGGCGGTGCCCTCGAAGGGACCCTTGACAGGGTTCCAGCATGCACACATACTCCCGAATATAGAAAGATCTTTCGCTATTGCGAAAGCCTCGACGTGCAGGAGAGGGCGGCTCATGGTCAAGCTCGAACCCGTCACCGGGGATCCGGATCAGCTCAGGCAGGCGTACGGCTGTTTCCCCAGCGGCGTCACCGCCCTCTGCGCGCTCGACGGCGGCGAGCCGGCCGGCATGGCCGCGAGCGCGTTCACCTGTGTCTCGATCGATCCCGGGCTGGTCTCGGTGTGCCTGCGGAACTCCTCCGCCACCTGGCCCCGGCTCCGCCGGTCCGACCGGCTCGGCGTCAGCGTGCTCGCCGAGCACCACGACGAGGCGTGCCGCGCGCTGTCGCTGAAATCCGGCGACCGGTTCGCCGGCGTCGGCTGGAGCGCCCGCGCGACCGGGGCGGTGTTCGTCCTGGACGCGGTCGCCTGGCTGGAGTGCTCGATCGCGGACGAGCTTCCGGCGGGCGATCACACGATCGCGCTGCTGGCCGTCCACGCCCTGCGGATCGACCCCGGCCGCCGCCCGCTGATCTTTCACGGCAGCCGTTTCCGGCAGCTCGTCGCCGCCTGACGGACAGAGCGTCCCGACCGAGAAGAGGAACGACGTGAAGCTCGACCTGATGTACGAGTTCCAGCCGAAGCCCGGACCGCACGGGGAGCCCTTCCCGGACGGGCAGAAGCGCGCGGAGCGGCAGATCTACGCGGAGGCGTTCGAGCAGATCCGGCTCGCCGACCGCCTCGGCTTCCAGACCGTCTGGGCCGTCGAGCACCACTTCCGCGAGGGACGGTCCGCCTGCCCGAGCAACGAGACCGTCCTCGGCGCGCTGTCCCAGATCACCGAGAACATCCGGCTCGGGTTCGGCGTGGTGCTGCTCCCGCCGGGGTTCCAGCACCCGGTGCGGGTCGCCGAGAAGGTCGCCACCGTGGACGTGCTGAGCGGCGGCCGCGTCGAATGGGGATCGGGACGATCCACGCCCAACGAGCAGCTCGCGTTCGGCGTCCCCGCCGACGACCGTTCGCGCGACATGTGGCGCGAGGCGTTCGAGTTCGTCATCGAGGCCTGGAGCAAGGAACGGATGGCGTGGAAGTCGGAGAACATCGACTTCCCCGAGCGGTTCATCACCCCGCGCCCCTACCAGGACCCGCATCCCCCGGCCTGGCTCGCCGCCGCGAGCGCGACGTCCGCGTACAACGCCGGGAAGCTCGGCCTCGGCCTCCTGTCGTTCGCCCTCATGCAGCCGGTCGAGAAGATGGCGGAGGCGATCGAGACCTACCGCCGCGGCCAGGCCGACTGCGAACGGCCGCTCCCCCGGTTCAAGAACGACCGGGTCGGCGCCTACACCCTCGTCCACTGCACGGACGACCCCGAGGAGGCCGAGCGGTACGGCATCTGGGAGTCGGTCAAGTGGTGGTACCAGAACCTCGCCGAGTTCATGCTCGAGTGGGAGCTGGCGCACCTGCCGGAGGAAGAGAAGGGGAAGGCGTTTCCGCTCCTGGAGCCGACGATCCGGGGCGATATCGACATCGCCCGCTACACCGAGCAGGACATGATCATCGTCGGGACGCCCGAGGAGTGCCTCCGCAAGATCCTCCGGTACGAGGAGGCGGGCGTCGACCAGCTCCTGTGCTACTCCCAGTTCGGGTCGCTGCCACACGAGAAGGTGATGCGCAGCATCGAGCTGCTCGGCACCGAGGTCATCCCGCGGCTGGAGAAGCGCGGGCATCGCGTCGACTACGGCGCCCTGTTCGAGGGCGCCTGACCGTGGCCGCGGTCCGGCGGCCACGGTCAGGCGGGAATCCTGCCCCGGGTCCGCTTGGTGACGACGGTGGCGCAGGCCTTGACCCGCTCGCCGATGTCGGTGATCTCCCGCCCGGTCAGGCGGGGGGAGAAGCCGCTGGCGGTGACGGCGACGAACACGCGGCCGTCGGCGTCGAACACCGGCGCCGACGCCATCCCGAGTTCGTACTCCGTCTCCGGTTCGAGGCGGGGCAGGTCGTAGTCGTCGTGCAGCGAGATCGTCTCCATGAGCTTCTCGCGGCCTCCCCCGCCGTCCGCGCCGGGCGCGGTCGGGGGCGCGGGGAGGGGCCGCCCCGTCGGCCCGACGCGTCCCAGCGCGTACCCGCGGTCGCGGACGGCCGTCAGCGCCTCCTCGACCCGGTCGCGGTCCAGGTCGACCGGGGCGCGCCCGAGCCAGGCCTCCACCTCGCCCGGGTCCGCCCACGCCATGAAGACCAGGCCGAGCGGCGGGACGAGCGGCACCCGCTCGCCCTCCCGGAACCCGGGTCCGTAGCGCGAGCCCTTTCCGCCCACGGCGACGAACACGATGTCGGCGGGCGTGGCCGCCGTGACGACCACGTCCGCGTCGAGTTCGGCGGCGAGTCCGCCGAGCTCCTCGGTGGCGACGCGGATCGCCGGATGCTGGTCCAGCGCGGCCATCCCCGCGCTGACCAGCGCCGGTCCGAGACCGTAGGTCCGCCGGACGGGATGCCGCCCGAGGTAGCCGGTCTCCTCGAGGACGGCGAGGACCGCGTGCGCGGAGCCGAGGCTCATGCCGGTGCGCCGGGCGATGTCGGAGATCGTGAACTGCTCGCCGCGGTGCGTGACGAGCAGATCGATGATCTTCAGGGCTCGCTCGGCGGCGGGCGCCGGTCGTGCCATCGCGTCCTCCCTGCGGGTCCGGCCTATGCCCGCCTCGGGCGGACGCTGTGCAACGTATCGCACCGGTGTCCGCGCGGGACGCGCACATTGCGAAGAACCCTTCAGCTGAACGAAAACGATGCACGGACGGAGAGCCATGCACACCGAGCTCGAGCGGGCGTTCGACCTCACCGGCCGGACGGCCGTCGTCACGGGGGCGGCCGGCGGTATCGGCCGCCAGACCTGCGTCACGTTCGCCCAGGCCGGCGCGGACATCGTGCTGACCGACGTCGCCGAACCCGGCCTCCGGGAGACGGCGGACGCGGTCCGCGGACTCGGCCGCGCGGCGACGGCCGTCCCGGCCGACGTCACCGACCGGACGGCCGTCGACGGCGTCGCGCGGGCCGCGCTGGACGGTCACGGGCGCATCGACGTCTGGGCCAACGTCGCCGGCGTCATCCGCTACGGATCCGTCGTCGACACCCGCGAAGAGGACCTCGACCTCGTCCTCGACGTCAACGTCAAGGGCGCCTACTGGGGGTGCGCCGCGGCGGCCCGCGCCATGACGCCCCGGGGCTCGGGGTCGATCATTAACGTCGCGTCCACCGGAATGGACTCCGCGTCGCCCGGGATCTCCTGCTACGCGATGAGCAAGGCGGCGGTGGCGACGCTGACCCGCACGCTCGCCGCCGAGGTCGGCCGGCACGGCGTGCGCGTCAACACCGTCGCGCCCGGCTGGGTGCCGACCGGCATGACCGCGCGTTACTGGACGAACGACGACGGCACCGTCGACGAGGCGGAGCGCGAGCGGATCTTCGCCGACCGGGCCTCGCGCGCACCGCTCGGCACGGTCGGCGAGCCGTCCGACATCGCCTTGGCGATGCTCTACCTGGCGGCGGACGCCTCCCGGTTCGTCACCGGGCAGGTTCTGCGCGCGAACGGCGGCGTCTCCATGGGCTGACCGGGCCGGGCGATGCACGACGACGGCGACGGCCGACAGACATAAGGAGAAAAGTCATGACGTCCACCGATCCGAGTCCGGTCCCGGACTACCGGCAACTGCTCCGGCTCGACGGCCGGAACCTCGTCGTCGTCGGCGCGGGGCAGGGAATGGGCCGCCAGACGAGCCACGCGCTCGCGCAGTGCGGGGCGCGGGTGGTGTGCGCCGACATCGACCCCGCGCGCGCCCGCGAGATCGCCGACGAGGTCGGCGGGGTGCCGTGGGCCGGCGACGTCACCCGCGCGGACGAGGTCGTCCGGCTGGTCGAGGAGGCCGCGGCGGCGGTCGGCGGGCCGCTCGGCGGCTTCGTCGACATCGTCGGGCTCGCCGAATGGGTCGGGGCGCTCGACATGGACGAGCGGACGTGGGACGCCCAGTTCGACATCTGCCTCCGCCACGCCTACCTGCTGGGACGGCACGTCGGACGGCACATGGTCGACACCGGCGTACCAGGGACGATGGTGTTCATCGCGTCCGTGCACGGCATGACGGCGTCGGTGCGCCACGGCGCCTACGGGGCCGCCAAGGCGGGCCTCATCTCCTGGGTGCGGACGCTCGGGGAGGAACTGGGCCCCGAGGGGATCCGGGTGAACGCGATCGCCCCCGGGTCGATCCTCACGCCGCGCCTCATGGCGGTGTGGCCGGAGCAGTCGGCGAGCGAGCGGCCCGCCGTCCGGGTCCCCCTCGGGAGGAACGGCCTGCCGTTCAACATCGCGTCGGCCGCGCTCTTCCTGACCAGCGCGCTGTCCGAGTACATGACCGGCCAGACGATCGTGGTGGACGGCGGCGTCACGATCAAAGACCCCTACATCGCGCTGTGAGCGCCGACGCCGCGGCGGCGCTCCCGGCGGAGCGCCGCCCAACGATCCGAACGCCCGCCGACCTCGCCGCCCGCCGCGCCGCCGCCGGAACCGCGCCCCGCCCGGCGGTGCCCGGCGTCGCGGTCGCGGACGTCCGGTACGGGGACGTGCCCTGCGTCGTCTGCGAGCCGCCGCGGGCGCGGAACGTCCTGACCTACTTCCACGGGGGCGGGTACCGGCTGGGCTCGGCCGCCCTGTTCGCGCCTTTCGCCGCCCGGCTCGCCGCCGCGACCGGCTCCCGGGTCGTCGCGGTCGACTACCGGCTCGCACCCGAACACCCCTTCCCGGCGGCACTGCACGACGCGATGACCGTCCATGCGCGGCTCCTCGACGAGACCGGGCGTCCCGCGGTCGCCGTCGGGGACTCGGCGGGCGGCGGCCTGGCCGCGGCGCTGGCGGTCGCGTGCGCCCGGGCGGGGGTCGCCGTTCCGCGGGCGCTCGTCCTGGTGTCGGCGTGGCTCGACCTGCGCTGCACCGCGGAGGGCTACGCCTCGCGCGCCGCGACCGACCGGCTGTTCTCGCACGCCGCCGCCCAGGAGGCCGCCGGCCAGTACCTCCAGGGGCACGACCCCGCCGACCCGCTGGCGTCCCCGCTGCTGGCCGACCCGGCCGCCTTCCCGCCGACCCTGATGCTGGCGAGCACCGCGGAGGTGCTGCTGGACGACGCCCTCGGCATGGCGTCCGCGCTCGCGCGGGCCGGGGTGCCGGTCTCGACCGCCGTCGAACGGGACGTGCCGCACGCCTGGCCCGCCGTCGCCCCCGACCGGCCGGAGGCGGCCGCGGCGCTGGACACCATCGCCCGCTTCGTCGCCCATCACACCGGGAGGGAGGGCGCATGACCGCCGAGGGACGCCTCGCCGGCAAGGTCGCGCCCGTGACGGGCGCCGCCCGCGGCATCGGCGACTCCCTGATCATGAGATCCGGCACGGGTCGCGCACAGTAGAGTGCTTCCTGCGCCACGTCAGAGATGTCCGTCCGTTCGGCACCGGCGTCGAAGCGGCACGCGCACGCGATGCCGCCGTCCCCCTGAGGCCCGCGAGTCCCGCTCGGCCGCGTCGCCGTGCCCCCCGGACGGCGACGCGCGCGGCGCCCGAGGATACGCACTACGAAGGAGCCGTCGAGCATGGGCGCTCACCATGGCCACGGGGCGGACGGTCACCGCGATCGGCCCGTGTCCCGCTCCGCGGTCCGCGCCGTCCTGGCCGCGATCATCCCGCTGTCGCTGGTGACGCTGGGCGCCCTGGTGTGGATGTGGCCGTCCTCCCCCGAGGCTCCGGGCGGCCCGGCGTCCGTGCAGCTGGAGAAGGTGCCCGGGACGGTCGTCCGGGTGGACCTCAAGCCCTGCCCGCAGGTCGCGCCGCCCGGCAGCACCCCCATCGACGCGGGCGGGACGGGCGAGGAGGCGCCCCCGCAGGATCCGCGGCGGTGCGGCACCGCGCACGTCGAGCTGACGTCCGGCCCGACGGAGGGCCGGGTGGTGAGCGCCGAACTTCCCAGCGGCCCGGGGACCCGCGTGTTCACGGCGGGCGACGACGTGATCCTGCTGCACATGCCCGCCGACGGCGGCCAGGGCCCGTCCTACCAGCTGTCCGACCACGACCGGTCCGGCTCGCTGTGGCTGGTCGGCGCCGCGTTCGTCCTCGCGGTGATCGCCTTCGGCCGGTGGCGCGGGCTGACGGCGCTCATCGGCCTGGCCGTCACGTTCGCGCTGCTCCTGTGGTTCCTGATCCCGGCGATCCTGGAGGGGAGCCCGCCGCTCCTCGCGGCGATCGTGTGCGCGGCGGCCATCATGCTCGCGGTGCTCTACCTCACGCACGGGTTCACGATGTCCACATCGATCGCGGTCATCGGCACCCTGGGCAGCCTCGCCCTCACCGGGGTGCTGGCGATGGTCGCGATCGACCTGACCAGCCTCACCGGCATCACCGACGACAGCTCGCTCTACCTGGACCTCAGCTACCGGATCAACACCCAGGGGCTGCTGCTGGCCAGCGTCATCATCGGTTCGCTGGGCATCCTGGACGACGTCACCGTCACGCAGGCCGCGACCGTGCGGGAACTCGCGCACGCCAACCCGGCGTACACGGTCCTGCAGCTGTACCGGGCCGGCGCGCGGGTCGGACGGGCCCACGTCGCCTCGGTGATCAACACGATCATCCTCGCCTACGCCGGCGCGTCCCTGCCGCTGCTGCTGATGTTCAGCGTCGGCAGCCAGCCCCTCGGCGAGGTGATCACCACCCCGGTCATCGCGCAGGAGATCGTCCGCAGCGCGGCCGGCACGCTGGGGCTGATCGCGGCGGTCCCGCTGACCACGGCGCTCGCCGCGCTCGTCGCCACCCGCCGGGACCGCTCCGATCCGCTCGAAGAGCACGGCGCCGCCGCTCCCCCGCCGGCCGAGGGCCCGGGCGGTCTCCCGGACGACCGGCCGGCGAAGGCCCCCCGCGGCGAACGCGTGGATCACTCGTTCTGGGGGGACTGAGCGACGGCGCCGCCGTGCGGCTACGGCGCGTCGGTGCGCAGGCCGTTCTGGTAGGCGCGGACGAGGTTGCGCGGGACGAGCGTCCTCCGCCCGTCGAGAGTGATGGGCACCAGGTCCGGTGCCGTCGCCTTCCACTGCGAACGGCGCTTGCGGGTGTTGCTCCGGGACTTCTTCCGCTTGGGGACGGCCATGGTGCTCCTACCAGCTCGACTTGGTGACGCCCGGCAGTTCGCCGCGGTGCGCCAGTTCACGGAAGCGGACCCGCGACAGCCCGAACTTGCGCAGGTGCCCGCGGGGACGGCCGTCCACGGCGTCCCGGTTGCGCACCCGGGTGGCGCTGGCGTCCCGCGGCTGGCGGCGCAGTTCCCGGACGGCCGCCGCGCGGATCTCGTCGGCGGTGTGCGGGCTGCGGATCAGGCGCTTGAGCTCGGCGCGGCGCGCGGCGTGCCGCGCCACGACCTCCTTGCGGCGCTCGTTGGCGGCGATCTTGCTCTTCTTGGCCATCAGACCTTCCCTCCGCGGGCCCGGATGCGGGCGACGGCCGCCTCGATCCCGATCTTGTCGATCGTCTTGATCGCGCGGGTGGACAGCCGCAGCCGCACGTACCGTCCCTCGCTGGGCAGCCAGTAGCGCTTGGACTGGATGTTTGGGTCGAACCGCCGTGAGGTGCGCCGGTGCGAGTGCGACACCTTCTTGCCGAACGACGGCTCGGCCCCGGTCAGCTGACAACGGGCGGGCATGGGGCTCCTCTCTGGCCCGCGCGAGCGTCCACACGCGCGGGAACGACGCCGGAGCACGCCATGATAGTGAAAACGATTATCGCTTGCAGACATCCGGGTCCGTGAACGGCCCGCGGCGGGACGTGCAGACGGGTGCGGAGTTCGGAGTGAGAGGTGGAGACGGGCCTGGAGGTCGAGGTGCGGGTCAGAGGTCGAGGACCAGGCGCGGGCCTCGGGAGCGGGACACGCAGATCATCATGAACCCACCCTCCGCGCGCTCCGCCTCGGTCAGGACGGAGTCGCGGTGGTCGGGCTCGCCCTCCAACACGGGCGTCTCGCACGTCCCGCACGTTCCTTCGCGGCACGACGAGAGGACGCCGACGCCCGCCTTCTCGACGGCTTCGAGGATCGAACAGCCCGCCGGGACCTCGACCGTCTTGCCGCTCAGGGCGAGCTCGACCTCGAACGCCTCCCGGGGGCCGGTGTCGGGGCGGGCGGCGAACCGCTCGGTGCGCAGGGCGCCGGGCGCCCGCTCCGTGCAGCGCTCCTCCACGGCCGCGATCATCGGCTCCGGGCCGCAGCAGTACACGAGCGTGCCCGGTTCGACCGAGGCGAGGGCGGCGTCCAGATCGAGCAGCCCGAACTCGTCCTGCGGCCGCACCTCGACGCGATCCCCGTAGCGGGACAGTTCGTCGCGGAAGGCCATCGCGGAGAGCCGGCGCCCGCCGTACAGCAGCCGCCAGTCCGCGCCCGCCGCCTCGGCCGCCGCCGCCATCGGCAGGATCGGCGTGATGCCGATGCCGCCCGCGAGGAAGAGGTAGCGCGGCGCGTCCTCGAGCGCGAAGTTGTTGCGCGGCCCGCGCGTCCGCAGCCGATCGCCGGGACGGACGCGTTCATGCACGATCGTCGAGCCGGGTCCCTCCTTGAGTACGCCCAGCCGCCACGTCTCGGCCTCCGGGTCGCCGCACAGCGAGTACTGCCGCACGACGTCGTCCCCGAGGAGCACGTCGATGTGCGCACCGGGACGCCACGACGGCAGCGCTCCCCCGTCCGCGGCCCGCAGGGTCAGCCCCACGATGCCGTCGGCCAGGTCCGTCCTCTCGGCGACGACGACCTCGGTCTCGATGGCGTTGTCCGCGGCCACTCGGCCCCTCCGGCGTTCTACGGCGTCTGGTCACGACGACCATGTCGGGAGGCGCCCGCGCACGTCAGCCGAGGTTCCGTCAAACGGAAGAACTCCTGCCGTCGGACACCGGGCGCGCGGGGACGGATTGTCGTACCCGCGCCGTACGCTTCCCTCGCACGACCACCGGGGAAGGACGGAGCCATGGACACGTTCGAGCGCCTGCGGGAGATCTGCCTGTCACTGCCGGAGGCGACCGAGAAACCGTTCGGGGATCACACCGCGCCCTCCTTCCGGGTTCGCGACAAGCTGTTCGTGATGACGTCCGAGGACGGGCTCTCGCTGTGGTTCAAGGGCGGGCCGGGCGTCCAGGAGTCGCTCATCGCCGAGGACCCCGAGCGCTTCTACCGGCCTCCCTACGTCGGCGGCAAGGGATGGGTGGGCGCACGCCTGGACGTCGACCAGGACTGGGACGAGCTCGGCGAGTTGATCGAGGACAGCTACCGCCTCATCGCCCCGAAGCGCCTTTCCGCGCGACTCGACCAACGCTGATCCCTGCCCGACCGTGTCCCCGGTCGGGCAGCGGACCGACCGGGGGTCGATCACCCAGTGGTTCGAGGGGAGGGTCGTCCCGGCGAACACGACCTCCTCTTCCCCGACGAGGCTGAATCCGAGCGAACGGCAGATCCCGTTCGACGGACCGTTCGTCACGCCGGGGAAGGCGTGCACGAGTCCCCAACGACCCTCGTCCCGTGCCTGCTCCAGCAGCATGCGGACGGCCCGATGCCCTCCCGCGGGTGCGGGCCGCCGAGTTCGGCCATCATGACCGGGTCGCAGCGCATCCTGACGTAAGCGTCGACATCGCCCAATTCGACATCACGAAGACGCACGCGAACCTCCTGCTCGCCGACCCGGTGCCGAGCCGGCACGTCGCCGGCGACCGATCCTAGGAGGTCTGGCCGACAGGCGTTCCCGGCGCGCCGCGGGGTGACGGGCGCCGCTGCTAGGCTGATCGGCATGTCAGGCGCATCGTGCTCGGCCGCTTGTGCGGCAGTGACGAGGACGTCCCGCTAGCGGCGGGACGTTCGACTCTCGGCACCACCCCTCCTGGAACGTCCAGCCGCTTCGTGATCAGTCCGGAGCGGCCCTGTGTGCTGCTCGGAACCTTTTCGGAGCGACGGAGCACTCGATGCTTTCAGGTATTACCTCTTCCCGCGGGCAAAGCCCGTCTCCCACACGCGCACGGCTCGTCCTGTGCACGATGTCCATGCTGCAGTTCTTCATCGCGGTCGACGTGACCGTGGTCAACATCGCGCTGCCCTCGATCGGCGCGGATCTCGGCGTCGACGGCCACTCGCTGACCTGGGTGGTCGTCGCCTATACCATCACCGGCGGCGGGCTGCTGATGCTCGGCGGCCGCCTCGGCGACCTGCTGGGCCGCCGCCGCACGCTGCTGGTCGGCACGACGCTGTTCGGTGCGGCATCGCTGCTGGCGGGACTGGCCCCCTCGTTCGCGGTCCTGGTGGCCGCGCGCCTCCTCCAGGGGGCCGGCGAGGCCATCGCGCTGCCGGCGGCGATGGCCACCATCGTGCTGATGTTCCCCGAGGGCCCACGCCGGTCGCGGGCCCTGAGCGTGTGGGCCGCGGTCGCCAGCTGCGGGCTGGTGCTGGGCTTCGCCCTCGCCGGAATCATCACCGCCCATCTGGGGTGGCGCTGGATCTTCCTGATCTCGGTGCCGTTCATCCTGGTCGTGATCGTGGCCGCGCTCGTGCTCGTCCGGGCCGACCGTCCCGCCTCCCGTGAACGGGTCCGGCTGGACCTGCCGGGCGCGCTCCTGCTGACCGCGTGCCCGCTGTCGTTCGTCTACGCCGCCGTCCAGGCGGGGGAACCCGGAACGAGCCCGTGGGTGAGCCTGGCCGCTCTGGCCGGTGCGGTGCTGGCCGCCGCCGGGTTCGTACGGGTCGAGTCACGGTCCCCGAACCCGCTGGTGCCGCCGGCGTTCTTCGGCGACCGGGCCCGGGTGAGGGCGAACCTGACGACGATGCTGCTCAGCGGAGCGCTGTCGACCTCCTTCCTGCTGTTCACGTTCTACCTGCAGGACCGTCTCGGAATCGGCCCGCTGGGAGCCGGGCTCACGATGCTGCCGTTGGCCGTCGCGCTGATCGCGGCCTCGGTTCTCGTGCCCCCGCTGCTGGGCCGCTGGGGAGCACGCGCGTGCGTGCTGGCCGGTCTCGGATCCGCAGCGGCCGCGATGACGGTGATCGCGCTCGTGGCGGCCCTGGGCGCCGGGGCGGCGTGGCTGCTGCCGGCGATGCTGCTGATCGCCGCCGGGATGGGCTTCGGGCTCGTGGGACTGCAGTACATCGCGGTCAGCGGAACGACCGACGAGGACGCGGGGATCGCCTCCGGCGTCCAGCGAGCGGCCGACCAGCTCGGCGGGGCCGGCGGCGTGGCGGTCTACGTGGGCATCGGGTTCGCCCCCGCCGTGCACGCCGGTGACCCGTTCCTGATCGCCGCGGTCCTCGCCATCGCCGGGCTGGCCGTCGGTGCCCTGGTCGTCGGCCGCCCCTCGGCCACCACGGAGACGCGGCCCCAGGCCGAGTAGGAGACCGCGCCGCCACGCCTTGCCCACCCGGCAGCGGCGTGGCGGCGCGCCCCTGCCGCTTGTCTCCGGCGCGGGGTCGGGGTCAGCGGCGGGGGCGGGCGAGGGTGCGGAGCCGTCTGCCGATGCGGTCGAGGGTGGCGTCGTCCGGACTCCAGCCGCGGTGCAGGAGCGCGGTCAGGAGCGCCTCGAGATACGGGCCCGGGCGGGACAGGAAGTCGCGGGTGACGGGTATGAGTTCCCAATTCATCTCCTCTGCGAGCCATTTGCGGCGCCGGCGGTCGCGGCCGCGCGCATCCGCGCCGGTGTGGTGCCGTTCGCCGTCGTATTCGAGGCCGACGCGGAATTCCGCGTAGCCGAGGTCCACGTAGAGCATGCGGTCGTACGGGCCCATGACCGGGACCTGGCAGACCGGGCGGGGGAAGCCGGCGTCGACGACGGCGACCTTGGTCCAGCTCTCGCCGGGTGACGCGGATCCGCGGTCGCCGAGGCGGAGGATCTCGCCGAGCCGGGTGTTGCCCCGGTAGCCCGGGAGGGTGCGGGCCATCTTCCTGAGCTCGGCCTCCTCGACGCCGCGCCTGAGGAACTGGTCGAGGCCGGCGACGGCCTCGTAGCGGGGCAGCCAGCGTGCGCAGTCGAGGGCGGTGCGGGTCGGCGAGGTGAGCCGTACATGTTCTCTCTCCACTGTGTGCTCGGGCGGTATGGGCGTCTCGGGGTCGGACGGGTCGACGAGGTCGACTGGCCAGTCGGCCTCGCGCACGCCCGGGGGTAAGACGTCGAGGCCCCAGAGCCACGCGGCCGTGCGGCGGGCGATCACGACCCCGTCGGGGAGGAGACGGCTCAGCAGGGCGGCCCGCGTCTCGAGCGAGGCGCCCTTGACGGGGACGAAGTAGACGCCCCGGCCGATGGGGGTGACGAGGTTCTCGGGAGTGCGTTTCCAGGTGAGGGTGAAGCCGTTCATGGAAACGATGCT
This sequence comes from Spirillospora sp. NPDC052242, assembly GCF_040679555.1. NCBI lineage: Bacteria > Bacillati > Actinomycetota > Actinomycetes > Streptosporangiales > Thermomonosporaceae > Spirillospora > Spirillospora sp. NPDC052242. Next base: position 22,681 of record NZ_JBFAUZ010000026.1, on the reverse strand, counting down.
GCCCGGTCGGCGGCAGAGGGCGGAAGGGCGCGGGAAATTGTGGATAACTTCGAGTCGGCGCCCACTTTCACCCCGCAGAATGTCGCATATGGCGGAATTCTGCGCGTGCTTCCGATATGCGGGGCGGGCGCGTTCTCAGCGCGCTCGCGCGGCCGTCACCGGGCGGGTGCGGGGCGGGCGTCCACGGCCCACCGGGCGATGCGGGTGATCAGGTCGGGGGTGGCGGCGACCTCGGCGTGGCCGAAGGACGGCTCGACCCACAGTTCGCGCGGTTCCCGGGCGGCCCCGTAGAGCTGGTGGGCGTGCTCCAGCGGGAAGAAGGCGTCCGCGTCGCCGTGGACGACCAGGAGCGGGACGGGCGCGATGCGTCCGGCGACCTCGTGCGGGGCCTCGGGGACGGGGTCCCAGCCCTTGGGGGCGATGCGGGTGCCGCGGGCGAGCCGGACCGCGAGACGGCCGCTGCGGCGTTCGATGGCCCAGTGGACCCGCCGCATCGGGACGGTGCCGCGGTAGTACCAGCGGGCGGGGGCGCTGACGGAGACGACGGCGTCGACGCCGCCGTGCAGGGCGGCGTGCCGGACGGCGACGGCGCCGCCCATGGAGAACCCGGTGACGACGATGCGCTCGTAGCCGCGGCGGCGGGCGGCGCCGACGGCCGCCTCGAGGTCGAGGACCTCGCGGTCGCCTACGGTGGAGTGGCCGCCGGACGCGCCGTGGCCGCGGAAGTCGAGGCCGACGACGCCCCCGAACCGGTTCAGGACCCCGGCGATGCGCCGCAGCGCGGGCTGCCGCCACGAGCAGGTGAAACCGTGCGCGAGCACGAAGCAGAGGCCGTCCCGGCCCCGGAGGTGCCCGGCGTCGATGCGGACGTGGTCGGCGGTGTAGAGGGTGAGCGGTTCGGGAGTCGGCACGTCCCCAATGATCGCGCAGCGGAAGGCGGGGCTGAACGGCCGGGTCGCGGGGTAGGTAGGCAGTCGTGTCGGGAGGGCTGGTCGGTCGGGCGGCGACCGTGCGACGCGGATGAGGGCGCGGCCGCAGCGGCGGGAGGGCGCGTCTCCGGGCGGCGTCATAGCGTCGTCGGCGCGCGCGCACGAGCGCGCCGCGGTGCTGCTGGAGCGGATGGCCGCGGCGCATCCGGAGGAGGCCGAACTGCACCTGGAGGCGGCCACGCGGCACCGCCGGTGGGCCGAACGGGACCGGGAGACCGCCGCGCGGTACGCGCCCGACGGTTGAGCTGATCAGGGAGGATTCATGCGCATCGGTGTTTCGCTCGGCGAACGGAGCGGGCCGGACGCCCTCGCCAAGCTGGGGGACGACGTCCGGAGGGCGGCCGACGACGGGTTCGCTTCGGCGTGGATGTCGAACATCTTCGGGATGGACGCGCTGACGGCGCTCGCCGTCGCGGGGAGCGCCGTCCCCGGGATCGAGCTCGGGACGGCGGTCGTCCCGTCGTATCCGCGGCACCCGGCGGCGCTGGCGCAGCAGGCGCGGACGGTGGCGCTCGCGCTGGACGGACGGCTGACGCTCGGCATCGGCCTGTCGCACAAGGTCGTCATCGAGGACATGTACGGGTTCGACTTCGGGCGTCCGCTGCGGCACATGGACGAGTACCTGTCGGTGCTGCTGCCGCTGTTGAACGACGAGACGGCGGCGTTCGACGGCGACACGGTGCGCGGGCACATCTCGCTCAGCGTGCCGAACGAGGGGCGGGTGCCCGCGCTGCTCGCCGCGCTCGGCCCCAAGATGCTGAAGCTGGCGGCGGAGCGGACGGACGGGACGGTCCTGTGGATGACGGGGCCCGCCACGGTGCGCGACCACGTCGCGCCGACGATCACGGACGCCGCCAAGTCCGCGGGGCGGCCCGCCCCGCGGATCGTCTGCGTGCTCCCCATCTGCGTCACGGACGACGCGGAGCGCGCGCGGGAGCGCGCGGCGATGGCGTTCGAGGTGTACGGGACGCTGCCCTCCTACCGGGCGATGATGGACCGGGAGGGGGCGAAGGGGCCGGAGGACCTCGCGATCATCGGGGACGAGGACGCGGTCCGCGCCCGGCTGGAGGAGCTGGACGCCGCGGGCGTCACCGACTTCGTGGCCGGGGAGTTCATGCCGGGCGAGGACCGGACGCGGACGCGCGGGTTCCTGAAGTCGCTCACGGCGCGATGATCTCGTAGAGGTTGCCGCTGGGGTCGGCGAAGTACAGCCCGCGCCGCCCCAGCGGCGCGTAGTGCCGATTTACCTGCTGATAACCTTGCGGTCCAAGCGCGCCCGGAGCGAAGTCCGGTGCGAACCCGGCGCTGTCCCGCAACTGTGGTGCCTCCCCCCGAGAAGGCCGAGCCAGGTCGCCTCCGCGCGCGCCGACGACCATCGACCTCGTGGAAGGGCGATCCGTCCTGCGCGGGCCGCGGCTTCCCTGCACCCAGGAGGCTCCTGTGAGACCCGTACGCGCCCTCGGCGCGGCCCTCGTGTTCGGCGTCGTGACGCTCGCGTCGGCGTGCGGCGGCGGAGGCGGCGAGAAGGACGCCGCCGCGGGCGGCGCCGTCACCGTCCAGGCGGCCAACGGCACGGTCGAGATCCCGGAGAAGCCCGGGAAGATCGTGTCGCTGTCCCCCACGCACACCGAGACGCTGTTCGCGATCGGCGCCGGCTCCCAGGTGGTCGCGGTGGACGAGTACTCCACGCACCCGCAGAACGCGCCGCGCACGAAGCTGTCGGGCTTCAAGCCGAACGCGGAGGCGATCATCGGGTACGAGCCCGACCTGGTCGTGCTGTCCGACGACATGAACGGCATCGTGAAGTCCCTGGAGAAGGTGGGCGTCCCGGTCCTGCTGGAGCCCGCCGCGACGAGCCTCGACGAGGCCTACGACGAGATCGCCGACCTCGGGAAGGCCACCGGGCACGAGGCCGCGGCGACCGAGCTCGTCCGGACGATGCGCGCGGACATCGAGCGGACCGTCGCCGCGGCGGGCGGGTCCGGCGACCTGACCTACTACCACGAGCTGGACGACCAGCTGCACACCGTGACGTCCAAGACGTTCATCGGCCAGGTGTACGGGCTGTTCGGCCTGAAGAACGTCGCGGACGCGGCCGAGGACGCGAGCGGCGGCTACCCGCAGCTGTCCCGCGAGTACCTGCTCGAGCAGGACCCCGACCTCGTGTTCCTCGCCGACACCAAGTGCTGCGGGCAGGACGCCGGGACGGTCGCCGAGCGTCCCGGATGGGGCGATCTGAAGGCCGTGAAGGACGGCGGCGTGGTGGAGCTCGACGACGACGTCGCGTCCCGCTGGGGCCCGCGCCTGCCGGAGTTCGTGAAGTCGATCGGTGACGCCGTCCAGAAGGTCCGGTGACGACCGGAACGGAGGGCGCTCGGCCGTGAAGGTCCGGATCCCCCGGCCCGCCGCCCGGACCACCCTCCGGACGGCACCGGACGCCGGTCGCGTGCAGGCGCGGCTGCGGCCGGTGCCGCTCGCCGCGGCGGTCGCCCTGCTGGCGGCCGTCCTGCTGGCCGGCCTGTTCGCGGGCGCCGCGGACCTGCCGCTCGGCGGGGTGCTCGCGGCGCTCGCCGACCGGCTGCCGTTCGTGCGCCTCGACTCCGGCCTGTCGGTGATCGAGGAGAACGTGCTGTTCGAGCTGCGGCTCCCCCGGGCGCTGATGGCGGCGCTGGTCGGCGGGATGCTCGCCATGGCCGGCGCCGGCTACCAGGGCGTGTTCCGCAACCCGCTCGCCGACCCGTACCTCCTCGGCGCCGCCTCGGGGGCGGGCGTCGGGGCGACGCTGGTGATCGTGCTGCTGCGCGGCGACCTCGGGTACGGGGTGCCGCTCGCCGCGTTCGCCGGGGCGCTGCTCGGCGTGTTCCTCGCGTACGCGCTGGGCCGGACGGCGAACGCGGCGGGCGGCGCGGCGACGCTCGTCCTGTCCGGGGTGGCGGTGTCGTCGTTCCTGGCCGCCGTGCAGACGTTCCTGCAGCAGATGGGGTCGGAGGAGCTGAACCGGATCTACGCGTGGATCCTCGGCGGGGTCGGCGGCGCCGACTGGGCGCAGCTCGCCCTCGTCGGCCCGTACGCGCTGGTCTCGACGCTCGTCCTGCTCGCGCACGGCCGCCTGCTGGACGTGCTGAGCGTCGGCGACGAGGAGGCCGCGTCGCTCGGGCTGTCGGCGCAGCGGGTGCGGCTGACGGTGCTGGTCGCGGCGTCGCTGGCGACGGCGAGCGCGGTGGCGGTCAGCGGGCTGATCGGGTTCGTCGGGATCGTGGTGCCGCACGTGGTGCGGCGGCTGGCGGGCGGCTCCTACCGGGTGGTGCTGCCGCTGTCGCTGCTCGGCGGCGCGGCGTTCCTGGCGGCCGCCGACCTGATCGCGCGGACCGTCGTCGCGCCCGGCGAGCTGCCGCTCGGCGTGGTGACGGCGTTCGTCGGCGGGCCGTTCTTCGTCGCGGTGCTGCGCGCGAGCCGCAGGCAGGTGGAGACGTGACGGTCGGCGTGCGGGGGCTCGGCGTGGAGCTGGGCGGGCGGCCGGTGCTCACCGGGGTGTCGCTGGACGTCCCGGCGGGTTCGTGGACGGCGGTGATCGGGCCGAACGGGGCGGGCAAGTCGACGCTGCTGCGCTCGATCCTCGGACTGCTGCCGGTCGAGGGCGAGGTCAGGGTCGCGGGCGAGGACCTGCGGGCGCTCAAGCCGCGGCAGCGGGCCCGGGTGGTCGCGTACGCGCCGCAGGCGCCGAACCTTCCGGTCGGGATGACGGTGTTCGACTACGCGCTGCTGGGCCGCTCCCCTTACATCCCTCACCTCGGCCGAGAGAGCGCGCGGGACCGGGCGATAGTGAGCGAGGTCCTCGACCGCCTCGACCTCACGTCGTTCGCAGGCCGCGTCCTGGACCACCTTTCGGGTGGTGAGCGCCAGCGTGTGGTCCTGGCGCGCGCGCTCGCGCAGCAGACGTCCGTCCTGCTACTGGACGAACCGACGTCCGCGCTGGACATCGGCCACCAGCAGCAGGTGATGGAGCTGATCGACCGGCTTCGGCTGTCGGACGGGCTGACCGTGGTGACGACGATCCACGACCTGACGCTGGCCGGGCAGTACGCCGACGCGCTGGTCCTGCTGTCGGGCGGCCGGGTCGCGGCGGCCGGGACGCCCGGCGAGGTCCTGACCAGGGACGCGATCGAGGAGCACTTCGACGCGCGCGTCCACGTCGCCGAGGGCCCCGGCGGACGGCCCGTCCTCTCCCTGGAGCGCCCGTGAGCGAAGCGACGCCGGAACTCGAGAAGACGTGGCGGACGGAGGACGGCGCCCGGCTCGCGTCGACCGTGTGGCGGGCGGGCGGCGGGCGGCGCGCGATCTCGTCGGCGCTGGTCGGCGGCGGGATCGGGCCGGTCCGCTGGGTGCTGAACGCGCAGGTCCCGGGCGGCTACGCGCGCACCGACCCGGTCGCGCACCTGCACGAGCTGGCCGCGTCCCACGGCCTGGACGGCCCGGGCGTCGGGATGCTGACGGCCGCCGCCGTCGACCGGACGGTCCACGGTTCGGACGGCGGCGTCGGCGTCGCGGCGACCGTGGGGCTGCGCGTCCCGACGTGGGCGGCGTCCCCGGAGGGCGCGCCCGACCCCGAGCTGGCGCCGATGCGGCTCGACGGCCCCCCGCGGCCGCGCGGCGGGGCGCCCGCGACCGCGCCGTGGCGCCCCGGGACGATCAACATCCTCGCCGTGCTCCCAATCCCGCTGACCGACGCTGCGCTGGTGAACGCGGTGGTCACGGTCACGGAGGCGAAGACGCAGGCGCTCCTGGAGGCCGGGTTCCCGTGCACGGGCACCGCGTCGGACGCCGTGTGCGTCGTCGTCCCGGAGGCGGGGACGCCCGAACCGTTCGCGGGGCCGCGCTCGGTGTGGGGCGCGCGGCTCGCGCGCGCCGTGCACGGAGCCGTGCGGGAGGGCGCGCTCGACTACGGCGCGCTGCTGGCCGAGCGCCGTTAGGCCGACCCGGGGCCGGGTCCGGCACCGTCCAGGGCTGAGCGGGCCATGGCGTGCAGGAGGTCGGCCATCGCGGCGCGGTCCAGGCCCGCGGCGCTGCGCGGGGTGGAGTTGAGGAGCCCGAAGCAGGCGTGGACGGCCGCGCGGGTGCGGTCGTCGGGCAGCGCGGGCGTCCGGCGGCGCAGGACGCCGACCCATTCCTCCACGTATGCGCGCTGCAACCGGCGGACGCGGTGCCGCTGCTCCTCGGGGACGTTGTCCAGTTCGCGCTCGTGCACGGTGATCAGCGCGGGGTTGTCCAGCGCGAACGCGATGTGCCAGCGCAGCAGCGCGTCCAGCGCGCGGGAGGGGTCGGGGTCGGCGGCGCGGCGGGTCCCCTCGGCGAGCAGGCGTTCGCTGATGTCCAGCAGCATCTCCGCGAGGACGGCCTCCTTGCCGCGGAAGTGCCGGTAGAGGGCGGGACCGGTGAGCCCGACGGCGCGGCCGACGTCGCCGATGGACGTGCCGTGGTAGCCGCGGCGCGCGAACAGTTCGGCGGCGGCGGCGAGGAGCTCCGCCCGGCGCGGGTTCGGCGGCGCCGCGGGCCCGGGCGCGTCCGGGGCCCCGGGCCCGCGGGCGTCCGAGGCCGCCGAGGCGGGTCGGGAGGTCATGCGGCAAGTGTAGACGCACGCTGTTAATGAGCATTAACATCGGAGTTGTTAACGAGCATTAACAGGGAAGGGCACCATGACCGGACCCGAGATCGGCACGCGCGCCGACGTCGCGGGCGAGGCGTTCAAGGCCAACGCCGCGCACAACGAGGCGCTGGTCGCGGAACTGCGCGAGCACGTGGACCGGGCCGGGCGCGGCGGTCCCGAGCGGGCCCGCGAACGGCACGTCGCGCGCGGCAAGCTGCTCCCCCGCGACCGCGTCGACACGCTCCTCGACCCCGGCTCGCCGTTCCTCGAACTGTCGCCGCTGGCCGCGACCGGCATGTACGGCGACGAGGCGCCCGGCGCCGGGATCATCACCGGCGTCGGCCGCGTCTCCGGCCGCGAGTGCGTGATCGTCGCCAACGACGCGACCGTGAAGGGCGGCACGTACTACCCCGTCACGGTCAAGAAGCACCTGCGGGCGCAGGAGGTGGCGCTCCACAACCGCCTCCCCTGCGTTTACCTGGTCGACTCCGGCGGCGCGTTCCTGCCCCGCCAGGACGAGGTGTTCCCCGACCGCGAGCACTTCGGCCGGATCTTCTTCAACCAGGCGACGATGTCGGAGCGCGGCATCCCGCAGATCGCGGCCGTCATGGGCTCCTGCACCGCGGGCGGCGCGTACGTGCCGGCGATGAGCGACGAGGCCGTGATCGTCCGCGGCCAGGGCACGATCTTCCTGGGCGGCCCGCCGCTGGTGAAGGCCGCGACGGGCGAGGTCGTCACCGCCGAGGAGCTGGGCGGCGGCGAGCTGCACTCCCGCACGTCCGGCGTCACCGACCACCTCGCCGAGGACGACGCGCACGCGCTGCGGATCGTCCGCGACATCGTCGGGACGCTCGGGCCGCGCGCGCCCCGCCCCTGGGACGTCGCGCCGTCCGAGGAGCCCGCCGTCGACCCGTCCGAGCTGTACGGGGTCGTCCCGCCGGACGCCCGCACGCCGTACGACGTCCGCGAGGTCATCGCCCGGATCGTGGACGGCAGCCGGTTCCAGGAGTTCAAGAAGGAGTACGGGACGACGCTCGTCACCGGCTTCGCGCGCATCCACGGGCACCCGGTCGGGATCGTCGCCAACAACGGGATCCTGTTCGGCGAGTCGGCGCAGAAGGGCGCGCACTTCATCGAGCTGTGCGACCGCCGCAGCGTCCCGCTGGTGTTCCTGCAGAACATCACCGGGTTCATGGTGGGGCGCGAGTACGAGGCGAGCGGCATCGCCAAGCACGGCGCGAAGATGGTGACGGCGGTGGCGTGCGCCCGCGTCCCCAAGTTCACCGTCGTCATCGGCGGCTCGTTCGGCGCGGGCAACTACGCCATGTGCGGCCGGGCGTACTCCCCCAGGTTCCTGTGGATGTGGCCGAACGCCCGCATCTCGGTCATGGGCGGCGAGCAGGCCGCGAGCGTCCTGGCGACCGTCCGGCGCGACCAGATGGAGGCGCGCGGCGAGGACTGGCCCGCCGAGGACGAGGAGAGGTTCAAGGCGCCGATCCGCGAGCAGTACGAGGACCAGGGGAATCCGTACTACTCCACGGCGCGGCTGTGGGACGACGGGGTGATCGACCCGCGCGACACCCGGCGGGTGCTCGGGCTCGGGCTGTCGGTCGCGGCGAACGCACCGCTGGAGCCGGTCGGCTACGGCGTCTTCCGGATGTGAGGGTCTGATGTTCGACAGCGTCCTGGTCGCCAACCGGGGTGAGATCGCCGTCCGCGTGTTCCGCACGCTGCGGCGGCTCGGCGTGCGGTCGGTGGCCGTCCACACCGCGGCCGACGCGGGGGCCCTGCACGTGCGCGAGGCGGACGAAGCGCTGCTCGTCCCGTCCTATCTGGACGTCGAGGCGGTGATCGGCGCGGCCCGCGCGGCGGGCGCGCGGGCCGTCCACCCGGGGTACGGGTTCCTCGCGGAGAACACGGCGTTCGCGCGGGCCTGCGGCGACGCGGGCCTGGTGTTCATCGGCCCGCCCGCCGAGGCCATCGAGGCGATGGGCGACAAGATCCGGGCGAAGCGGACGGTCGCCGCGGCCGGCGTCCCGGTCGTCCCCGGACGGGACGAACCGGGCCTGTCCGACGAGGAGCTGCGGGCCGCCGCGTTGGAGATCGGCCTGCCGGTGCTGCTCAAGCCGTCGGCGGGCGGCGGCGGCAAGGGCATGCGACTGGTGCGCAACGCGGCGGACCTGCCGGACGCGATCGCGTCCGCCCGGCGCGAGGCGCGCGGCTCGTTCGGCGACGACACGATCCTCGTCGAGCGGTTCGTCGAGAACCCGCGGCACATCGAGATCCAGGTGTTCGCGGACGCGCACGGCAACGCCGTCCACCTGGGCGAGCGCGAGTGCAGCCTGCAGCGGCGGCACCAGAAGATCGTCGAGGAGGCGCCGTCGCCGCTGCTGGACGCGGCGGCCCGCGAGCGGATGGGCGCCGCCGCCGTCGCCGCCGCGCAGGCCGTCGGGTACACCGGCGCGGGGACGGTCGAGTACATCGTGTCGGCCGACCGGCCCGACGAGTTCTTCTTCATGGAGATGAACACCCGGCTGCAGGTCGAGCACCCGGTGACCGAGCTCGTCACGGGCCTCGACCTGGTCGAGCTCCAGCTCCGCGTCGCGGCCGGGCGCCCGCTGCCGTTCGCGCAGGACGGCGTCCGCCTCGACGGGCACGCGATCGAGGCCCGCGTCTACGCCGAGGACCCGGCGCGCGGCTTCCTGCCGACCGGCGGGCGCGTCCTCGCCCTGGACGAACCGGACGTGCGGGTCGACTCGGGGCTCGACGTCGGCACCGAGGTCGGCGGCTCCTACGACCCGATGCTCGCGAAGGTGATCGTCCACGGCGCGGACCGCGCCGAGGCCCTGCACCGCCTCGACCGGGCGCTCGCCGGGTACACGCTGCTCGGCGTCCCGACGAACGTCGCGTTCCTGCGGGCGCTGCTGCGGCACCCGGACGTCGCGTCCGGCGACATGGACACCGGCCTGGTCGAGCGTGCCCTCGACGGGCTGGTCGGCGACGGGTCCGTCCCGCCGGAGGTGCTCGCCGCCGCCGCGCTGGAACGGATGCACGCCCTCGAGTCGGGCGACGACCCGTGGACGATCCCCGACGGCTGGCGTCCCGGCGAGCACGCCTGGACGCGCTGGATCATCACGCCCGCGGGCGGGGAGCCGGTCGAGGTCCGGGTGCAGGGCCGCGCGCCGGCCGCGCGGGTCCGCGTCGGCGACGGCGAGCCCGTCGAGGCGTCCCTGCGCGGCACGACCCTCACCTACGCCGGACGGACGATCACGTTCGCCGCGGCCCGTGACGGCGACACGCTGTGGCTCGGCCGCGAGGGGCGCGCGTGGGCGCTCGGCGAGCACGTCGCCGCCGAGGGCGGCGCGGCGGCGGCCGGCGCGGGCGACGGCGTGCTGCGCAGCCCGATGCCCGGGACCGTCCTGGCCGTCAAGGCGGCCGAGGGCGACCGCGTCGCGGAGGGGCAGCCGCTGGTGGTCGTCGAGGCGATGAAGATGGAGCACACCGTCACCGCGCCCCTCGCGGGCGTCGTGGCGAAGCTGCCGGTCCGCGCCGGCGCCCAGGTCGCCCTGGACGCGGTGCTGGCCGTGATCGAGGAGGCATGACGATGCGCACACCGCTGCCGGGCCTGCCCGAGCGGGTCACGATCTACGAGGTCGGGCCCCGGGACGGCCTGCAGAACGAGAAGGCGATCGTGCCGGCGTCCGTCAAGGCCGAGTTCGTCACCCGGCTCGCGGACGCGGGGCTGCGCACGATCGAGACGACCAGCTTCGTGCACCCGAAGTGGGTGCCCCAGCTCGCGGACGCCGAGGACCTGCTCGCCGTCCTGCCCCGCTCGCCCGAACTGCGGTACCCCGTCCTCGTCCCGAACGCCCGGGGCCTGGACAGGGCGCTCGCCAACGGCGTCACCGAGATCGCGGTGTTCGGCAGCGCGACCGAGTCGTTCGCGCGGCGCAACCTCAACCGGACGGTGGACGAGTCCATCGAGATGTTCGCGCCGGTCGTCGAGCGGGCGCGCGCGCAGGGCCTGTGGGTGCGGGCCTACGTGTCGATGGCGTTCGGCGACCCGTGGGAGGGCGACGTCCCGATCGAGCAGGTCGTGTCGGTCGCGTCCCGGCTGATGGAGCTCGGCTGCTCGCAGCTCAGCATCGGCGACACCATCGGCGTCGGCACCGCCGGGCACGTCACCGCGCTGATCGAGGCGCTGGGCGCCGCCGGGATCGGCGCCGACCGGCTCGCCGTCCACTTCCACGACACCTACGGGCAGGCCCTCGCCAACACGCTCGCCGCGCTCCGCGCCGGCGTGACGATCGTCGACGCGTCCACCGGCGGCATCGGCGGCTGCCCGTACGCCGAGAGCGCCACCGGCAACCTCGCCACCGAGGACCTCGTGTGGATGCTGGACGGCCTCGGCATCGACACCGGCGTCGACCTCGGCAAGCTCGTGGCGACGAGCCGGTGGATGGCCGAGCGGCTCGGCCGTCCGAGCCCGTCCCGCGTCGTGCAGGCCCTGTCCCCCGAAACGGAGCAATGATGATCGACTTCAACCTGAGCGACGAGCAGGAGGAGCTGCGGAGCACCGTCGAGCGGTTCGCCCGCGAGACGGTCGCCCCGGTGATCGGCGACCTGTACGAGCGCGGCGAGTTCCCGTACGACATCGTCGCGGCGATGGGGAAGATGGGCCTGTTCGGCCTGCCGTTCCCCGAGGAGCACGGCGGCATGGGCGGCGACTACTTCGCGCTCTGCCTCGCCCTCGAGGAGCTCGCGCGCGTCGACTCGTCCGTCGCGATCACCCTGGAGGCCGGGGTGTCGCTGGGCGCGATGCCGATCTACCGGTTCGGTTCGGCCGAGCAGAAGGCCGCGTGGCTGCCGCTGCTGACCTCGGGCGAGCGGCTCGCCGCGTTCGGGCTGACCGAGCCGGGCGGCGGCTCGGACGTCCCGGGCGGCATGCGCACCACGGCCCGGCTCGACGGCGACTCGTGGGTGATCAACGGGTCGAAGTCGTTCATCACGAACTCGGGCACGGACATCACCGCGTTCGTCACCGTCACGGCCTTCACCGGCGACGGCGAGATCTCCACGATCATCGTCCCGAACGGCACGCCGGGCTTCACCGTCGGGCGCAAGTACTCGAAGGTCGGCTGGTCGGCGTCCGACACCCGCGAGCTGTCCTTCGACGACGTCCGCGTCCCCGCCGAGAACCTCGTCGGCGAGCGCGGCCGCGGCTACGCGCAGTTCCTCCGCATCCTGGACGAGGGCCGCATCGCGATCGCCGCGCTGTCGGTCGGCCTCGCGCAGGGCTGCGTGGACGAGTGCCTGCGCTACGTCCGCGAGCGCGAGGCGTTCGGCAGGGAGATCGGGCGCTACCAGGCCATCCAGTTCAAGATCGCCGACATGGAGACGCGCGCCCACACCGCCCGCCTGGCCTACTACGCGGCCGCCGCGCGCCTGCTGGCCGGCGAGCCGTTCAAGAAGGAGGCGGCGATCGCCAAGCTCGTCGCGTCGAACGCCGCCATGGACAACGCCCGCGACGCCACGCAGATCTTCGGCGGCTACGGCTTCATGAACGAGTACGCCGTCGGCCGCTTCTACCGGGACGCGAAGATCCTCGAAGTCGGCGAGGGCACGTCCGAGGTCCAGCGCATGCTGATCGCGCGCGCCCTCGGCCTGCCCCCGGCCTAGGCCCGGACGAACCGCGCTCCCCACTCGCGGAGGTGCTCGCGCAGCTCGGGCGGGTGGAGGACGCGGAATCCGGCGCCGGCCACGCCGAGCGCCATCGCCGCCCAGTCCAGCGAGTCGGCGGTGATGCGCACCCGGCAGCGGCCGGCGTCGACCTCCTCGACCGTGCTCCAGCGGCCGATCCGGTCGCGCACCGTCGCGGCGGGCGCGTCCATCAGCACCTCCACCGCGTACGGGCGGGGCTGCTCGTCCAGTCCGGCGCGGACGAACGCGGCGGCGTCGCCCGCGGGGAGTTCGCGCGGCCGGAACCTGGCCCCCGTCCCCCGCAGGCCGCCGAGCCGGTCGATCCGGAAGCCGCGCCAGTCGCCCCGGTCGAGGTCGTAGGCGACCAGGTACCACCGGCGCCCCAGGCGGACGAGCCGGTGCGGCTCGACGTGCCGGTCGGTGCGGCGCCCGCCCGCCGCGGTGTAGGCGAACCGGACCCGTTCGGCGTCCCGGCAGGCCACCGCGGCCTCGGTGAGCGTTCCCGGATCGACGCCGGCCCGGTCCGCGCCGTCCCACCCGGCGGGCACGGTCATCGCGCTCAGCGCCTCGACCCGGCGGCGCAGCCGGGCCGGCATCACCCGCACGACCTTCGCCAGCGCCCGCACCGACGGCTCGGCGATGCCCTCCACCGCGCCCTGCGCCGCGGCCTGCAGCCCGACGACCAGCGCCACCGCCTCCTCGTCGTCGATCACCAGCGGCGGCAGCGCGGCGCCCGCCGCGAGCTGGTAGCCGCCGTCGGCCCCGCGCCGCGCCTCCACCGGGTAGCCCAGCTCGCGCAGCCGGTCGACGTCCCGGCGCAGCGTGCGCGGCGAGACGCCCAGCCGCGCGGCGAGTTCGTCCCCCGGCCAGTACCGGTGGCTCTGCAGCAGGGACAGCAGCCGCAGCGTCCGCGAGCTCGTGTTCGCCATACCTGAATACTGCCGCATTCCGGTCAAAAACTGACCGTTGTGGCCCGTAGCGTGGATCCTGTCCGACGGAAGACCTGTCCGGCGGAAGACCACGGAAGGCGGAGCCCATGAACGACCTCACGACCATCACCGGTGAGCGCGCCGACCTGCTGGCGATGCTGGGCAAGCACCGGCACTTCCTGCGCTTCACCGTCCGCGACCTCACCGACGAGCAGGCGCGGGCGCGGACCACCGCCAGCGAGCTGACCCTCGGCGGCCTGATCAAGCACGTCGCCGCCACCGAGCGCGGCTGGGCGGACTTCATCGTGGAGGGCCCGGCCGCGATGGGCGACTTCGACTCCATGACCGAGGAGGACTTCGCCCGGCGCGCCGACGACTTCCGGCTGCTCCCCGAGGAGACCCTCGCCGGCGTCCTCGCCGACTACGACGAGGTCGCGCGCCGCACCGACGAGCTGGTCGCCGCGCTCCCCGACCTGGACGCCGTCCAGCCGCTCCCCCGGGCCCCGTGGTTCGAGCCCGGCGCGTCCTGGAGCGCCCGCCGGGTGCTGATGCACATCGTCGCCGAGACCGCGCAGCACGCCGGCCACGCCGACATCATCCGCGAGTCCCTGGACGGCGCCAAGAGCATGGGCTGACGGCGCGGGCCGCGGCCCGGCGGCGCCGCCTCACGGGCCTCGATCACCGGTCCGGCCCCGGGCGGGGCCGGACCCGAACGGCTTTCACAGCCCTCGCAGCGCCTCGTACAGGTCGTCGCCGTAGGAGGCCCAGCAGAGCACGGAGCCGTCGCCGCCGACGCCGCCCATGAGCCACTCCCCGTCGGCGTGCACGAGGCACAACTCATCGAAGGTCATCACGATGTCGATCGCGTGCGAGGCGACGGGCGCCTCGGCGCGGCCCCCGACTCCCGGACGTCGAGGGCCGCGACGGCCTCGGCGGTGAGAATCGCGGCGCGGGCGCAGCCCGACACCGCGCGGACCCGCTCGATCGTCCATCCGGAAGGAAGGGGCATGACGCGAGATTAGGCGTCGGGCCGCCGTCCCGGAGGCACCGGCCGATCCGCGGGGCGGGCCTCCAGGACGCCGAAGGCGGCGCCCCGGGCGGGGACGCCGGTCAGCCGCAGGCCCGCGCGGTCGAGGAGGCGCTCGTACTCGGGCCGGGTCCGCTGGCGGCCGCCGTCGGTCATGACGAGCATCTCGAGGTCGATCCACACGGCCGGGGTCGCCTCGTCGGAGAGGACGGCCTCGCCGATGAGGACCCGCCCGCCGGGGTTCATCGCGCGGCGGCAGTTGTCGAGGACGCGGGCCGCGCGGTCGTCGTCCCAGTCGAGGAGGACGTTGCAGAGCAGGTAGGTGTCGCCTCCTTCCGGCACGGAGCGGAAGAAGTCGCCGGAGACGAGGCGGCACCGGTCGGCGAGCCCTTCGGGGACGGCGGCGATGACCTGCGGGTCGTCGAAGAGCACGCCCCGCACGCCGGGGTGGGCGTCCAGCACCGCGGCGACGACCGTGCCGCGGCCGCCGCCGACGTCGACGACCGTGCTCGCGGGCGCGAAGTCGCAGGCGGCGACGACCGGGGCGAGGAAGCGGCCGCTCACCGACACCATGGCGGCGTCGAACACGGCGCCGTCGGACGGCCGGTCGCGCAGGTGGTCGTAGAGGCCGCGGCCGTGGGCGTGGGGGAACGCGGGTTCGCCGGTGCGGACGCTCGTCTCGAGGGCGCTCCACGCCGACCGGTGGAACGCGGAGCCGAGCATCTCCGCCCACCCGCGCAGCGAGCCGGACGCGTCGGTGCGGAGCAGGTCGCCGAGCGGGGTGAGGGCGAACCGGCCGTCGCCCTCGTCCTGGAGGAGGCCGATGCCGGCGAGCGCGCGGAGCAGGCGGTGCAGGGCGGACGGGTCGGCGTCCAGGGCGGCGGCGACGTCCGCGGCGGTGCGCGGCGCAGGGGCCAGCGCGTCGGCGACGCCCAGGCGGGCGGCGACGCCGATGGCCTGCGACATCCAGGTGCCGGTCGTCAGCGCGAGGAGCGACTGGCCGAGCGGGTCCTCGGGCATCCGGACGGTCATCGCGCCTCCAGACTCTCGTCACCGTACGTCTCTTGTCATCACTGAGAGTATCCGACAGGTGTTGGTCGAAAGTTCATTCGGTCGCGGCGGTGAGTTCCGGGGACGCGGCGAGTCTGTGTCGGGGCACGGTCGATTCGAGGTGAACGCGGAGGTGAGGGATACGATGTCGCGTCCGTCACATTCGGTTGACCTCGAGAGCGGTCGAGGTCTGAACCTGGAACGCGGAGAGCAGCGTAGATCCAGGCAGATTGTCCGACCCGGACGGAATACTCCCGAGGTCGTGCGAGTTTAACCGTTCGCGAAAGTGTCAGTCTCTGCAGTATTTTGCTGCGGTATCCCCGCGTGAACCATCCCCCGGCCTCGGCGTGCCCGCGTGCGCCGGCCTCGACGATTGGAACGTAAGTTGACCGCTCCCGCGTCTCCCAAGGCGGCGGACGGCCCCCAGGAGGCACCGGAACCCGGAGGTCTCGACCGCGGCGTGTTCGCGGTGGCCGGTGTCGTGGTCCTCGGCGCGATCATGTCCATCCTGGACGTGACCGTCGTCAACGTCGCCCTCAACGCGCTCACCGCCGAGTTCGACACCTCGCTCGCCACCATCCAGTGGGTCGCGACGGGGTACACCCTCGCCCTGGCCACCGTGATCCCGATCACGGGCTGGGCGTCGGCGAGGTTCGGCACCAAGCGCCTGTACATGATCTCGATCGCGCTGTTCGTGATCGGGTCGATGCTGGCCGGCGTCGCGTGGTCGGCCGAGTCGCTGATCGCGTTCCGGATCCTGCAGGGTCTCGGCGGCGGCATGATCATGCCCGCGGGCATGACGATCATGACCCAGGCGGCGGGCCCGCAGCGGGTCGGCCAGGTGATGAGCATCGTCGGCATCCCGATGCTGCTCGGCCCGATCCTCGGCCCCATCCTGGGCGGCTATCTCGTCGACGACGTGTCCTGGCGCTGGATCTTCTTCATCAACCTGCCGATCGGCATCGTGTCGCTGATCCTGGCGGCCAAGATCCTCAAGCCCGACACCCCGAAGCCGGCCGAGCGGCTGGACCTCATCGGTCTCCTGCTGCTGTCCCCCGGCCTCGCCCTGCTGATCTACGGCCTGGCGAAGGGCGGCGAGCTGAGCGACTTCCTCGCCGCCGAGGCGCTGCCGTTCACGCTCGCCGGCGCGGTGCTGGTGCTCGGGTTCGTCGCCCGCGCGCTGACCGCCGCGGACCCGCTGATCGACCTGCGGCTGCTCAAGCGCCGCTCGGTGGCCGCCGCGTCCGGGACGATGGTGCTGTTCGCCATCGCGTTCATGGGCGCCATGCTGCTGATGCCGCTGTACTACCAGGTGGTGCGCGGTGAGGCCGCGATGGCCTCGGGCCTGCTGCTGGCGCCGCAGGGCCTCGGCGCGATGGTCACGATGCCGATCGGCGGGCGGCTGACCGACCGGATCGGCCCCGGGCGGGTCGTGCTGGGAGGTCTCAGCATCGTGATCCTGTCGCTCGGCGGCTTCGCCTGGCAGCTCCAGGCGGACACCTCCTACTGGGCGCTCGGCGCCACGCTGTTCGCGATGGGGCTCGGCATGGGCATGACGATGATGCCGACCATGGCCGCGGCCATCCAGCCGCTCGTGCACGACGAGGTGCCGCGCGCGAGCACGATGCTGAACATCATCCAGCAGGTGGCGGCGTCCATCGGCACGGCGATGATGTCGGTGCTGCTGGCCCGCCAGATCACCTCGCAGCTGCCGCCCATGCCGGGCGCCGAGGGCGGCTCGGGCGGCGAGGCCGGGCTGGCCGCGATGGGCGAGATGCCCGCGGAGGTCATGGCGAAGGTCGTCGGGCCGATGGCCGACGCGTTCCAGAACACCTTCTGGTACGCGACGGGCCTGCTGGTGCTGGCCGTCCTGCCGGCGCTGGTGCTGCCGCGCCGCAAGCCCGACAACCCCACGGCCGCCGACGCGCCGATGCCGATGCACTGATCGGTCGCCGCACGGCCGCGAGCCCCGGTCCGGGACGTCCCGGACCGGGGCTCGTCCCGTCTCAGGACGCCGCCGCGTCCTTCCAGTACTCGTCCTTCAGCAGCCGCTTGTAGAGCTTGCCGGTGGGGTGGCGCGGCAGCTCGGCGCGGAAGTCGACCGAACGCGGGCACTTGTAGTGGGCGAGCCGGTCGCGGCAGTAGGCGATCAGCTCGGCCTCCAGCTCGGGGCCCGCGTCGTCCATGCCGAGGGGCTGGACGACCGCCTTGACGGCCTCGCCCATCTCCGGGTCCGGGACGCCGAGGACGGCGACGTCGGCGACCTTCGGATGCACCGCGAGGACGTTCTCGGCCTCCTGCGGGTAGATGTTCACGCCGCCGCTGATGATCATGTAGGCGCGGCGGTCGGTGAGGTAGATGAAGCCGTCCTCGTCGACGTAGCCGACGTCGCCGAGGGTGCTCCAGCCGCGCCCCTTCGGGTCGCGGGACGCCGCGGTCTTGTCCTCGTCGCCGTGGTACTCGAACTCGGGCCCCTCGCCGAAGTACAGCGTGCCCGGGGTGCCGGGCGGGACCTCGTCGCCGTTCTCGTCGCACACGTGGACCTGCCCGAGGACGGGGCGTCCGACCGTGCCCTTGTGGGCCAGCCAGTCCTCGGAGTTGGTGTAGACGAAGCAGTTGCCCTCGGTGCCCGCGTAGTACTCGTGGAGGATCGGCCCCCACCAGTCGATCATCTGCTCCTTGACCGGGACGGGGCAGGGCGCCGCGGCGTGCACGGCGGCGCGCAGGCTCGACACGTCGTACCGGGCGCGGGTCTCCTCGGGGAGCTTCAGCATCCGGATGAACATGGTCGGGACCCACTGGCTGTGCGTGACGCCGTACTTCTCGATGGCGGC
Organism: Spirillospora sp. NPDC052242; assembly: GCF_040679555.1. Lineage (NCBI taxonomy): Bacteria > Bacillati > Actinomycetota > Actinomycetes > Streptosporangiales > Thermomonosporaceae > Spirillospora > Spirillospora sp. NPDC052242. Next base: position 4,508 of record NZ_JBFAUZ010000026.1, on the reverse strand, counting down.
GAGCGCGTTCTCCGCGTCGAACTTCTCCATCACCACGACGGTGGCGCCGAAGCGCTGGAAGGTGATGCAGTAGCGCAGCGGGGCCGCGTGGTAGAGCGGCGCCGGGGACAGGTACACCGAGTCGCCGTCGGGCTGGAACAGCACCGAGATCAGCTGGGTCAGGGGGCCGGGCGTGCCCATGGGCGCCTTGCTGAGCGCGGGTTTCACCCCCTTGGGGCGGCCCGTGGTCCCGGACGAGTAGAGCATGTCGACGCCCTCGCACTCGTCCTCGATGGACGTGGCGGGGTGCGCGGCGACGCGTTCCTCGTAGGACTCGTAGCCGGGGGCCGTGCCGCCGAGCATGAGGCGCAGCGGCACGTCCGGCGGGTTCTGCGCGACGGCCGTGATCGACGCGTCGGCGATGAACACCTTGGCCTCGCAGTTGCCCACGATGTAGGCGACCTCGTCGGGCCCCAGCCGTGAGCTCACGGCCGTGTAGTAGAGCCCGGACCGCTGGGCGGCCCAGGCGATGGCCAGATAGAGCGGGTGGTTCTCGAGCATGAACGCGATGTGGTCCCCCGGGCGCAGCCCCTCCGCGCGGAGCAGCTGCGCGAGCCGGTTGGACTCCTCGTTCAGTTCCCGGTAGGTGACGGTGCGGCCCGAGCCCGCCATGATCACGGCGGGCTTGTCGGGCGTCTGTGCGGCGATCTGCCCCAGGTGCATAGCCGCACGTTAGCGGGCTGGAACCCCGAATGGAATGGGATTCGGTTTATTCGGCCGCGCAGACCAGCATGTGGTCGAAGTCACCGTCCTTGGCCCCGCCGACGAACGCCTCCACCTCCTCGCGCGTGTAGACGAGGACGGCCCCCTCGGGGTCCCGGGAGTTGCGCACGGCGATGTCTCCGCTGGGGAGTTCGGCCAGCTCGACGCAGTTGCCGCTCGGATTGCTCCGCCGGCTCTTCTGCCAGACGAGTCCGTTGCGGCTCGCGCCGCCCGGCGGCGGCTGGTGGCCGTTCATCTTTTGCCCCCTCTAGGCGTGTCCGCCTCCCCGCAGGGAGGCCGCGATCTCGCCCCACCCCACACCATGGTACGAGATGCACGTGCATTCGGTCTTGCATTCGTTCTTGCACCCGTTCGTGCAGACGGTCTTGCATCTGCACGACTTGGGGAGCAAGATAGCGAACGCTCGCCGGTGACCAACCCGCTCGCCTCTGAGGTTCACACCATGACCGTTGACCAGGCAGACGACGTCGCGGCGCACGCCGCCAGGCACGGCGCCCTCCACGGCGCCGGGGAGGCCCTACGGCCGCGGGACGCCGCGGCCGGGCACGCGCCCTGGCCGGACGCGCCCGCGCCGGCCCCCGCGCACGCGGACGCGCCCACGGACGGCCGTGCCGCCCCCGCGGCACCGGTGCCGGATTCCGGCCTCGCCGGGCGCTGGCCGACGCCGCACGAGGGCGCTCCGCGCACGGCGCGGCACGTCCTGCCGGCCGAGATCACCGCGCCCCGCACGGCGCGCGAGTTCACCGAGGCGACGCTCCGCGAGTGGGGCCTGGCGGACGAGGCCGGGGACATCGTCGTCACCGTCTCGGAACTGGTCACCAACGCGCTGCGGCACGGCCTCGAGGGGCTCCCGCAGCCGCTGCCCCGGCGCCCGATCCAGCTCGTGCTGATCGGCCACCGGCGGCGGCTTGTCGTGGCGGTGACCGACCCGAGCGGGCGCGCGCCCGAGCCCGCGACGGTGGACCCCGACCGCTTCGTCGAGGGCGGCCGGGGCCTGCTGGTGGTCGGCGCGGTCAGCGACGCGTGGGGCTGGGCGCCGCTCGCGACCGGCGGGAAGTCGGTGTGGGCGGCCTTCGCCCGCCGGGTCAGCCCTCCGGCACCGGAAGGAGCGGCGGCTGCCCGTCGTCCGGACGCTCCAGCTCCGGACGCTCCAGCTCACTGAGGAACGCGTGGGCCCAGCGGTCCACGTCGTGCTCCAGCACGCGCCGGCGCATCGAGCGCATCCGCCGCGCCAGCTCGGCGGGCTCGGCGCCGAGCGCGTCCAGGAGCCGCTCCTTGAGGCCGTCGATGTCGTAGGGGTTGACGAGGAACGCGCCGCGCTTGAGCTCGTCCGCGGCGCCGGTGAACTCGCTCAGCACCAGCGCGCCGCGCAGGTCCGCGCGGCACGCGACGTACTCCTTGGCCACCAGGTTCATACCGTCCCGCAGCGGGGTGACGACCATGACGTCCGCGGCGAGGTAGAGCGCGGCCAGCTCGGCACGGTCGTACGAGCTGTGCATATAGTGCACGACCGGAAAGCCGATCTCGCCGTACTCGCCGTTGATCCGGCCGACCTCCTGCTCGATCTCCTCGCGCAGGAGCTGGTACTGCTCGACGCGCTCGCGGCTCGGCGTCGCGATCTGGACGAACGCGGCCTCGCCCGGCTTGAGGTGCCCGTCCTCGAACAGCTCGCCGAAGGCCTGGAGCCGCTGCCGGATGCCCTTGGTGTAGTCGAGCCGGTCGACCCCCAGCAGCAGCGTGCAGTCGCCGAGGTCGCTCCGGATCTCGGCGGCGCGTTCCCGCACCTCCGGCCGGGCCACGAGTTCGTCCAGCTCGCCGACGTCCACCGAGATCGGGAACGCGCGGGCGCGGACGACGCGGCCGTCCCACAGGACGTCCTGCTTGACGTTGCGGGTGTCCAGCAGCCGCTTGCACAGGCGTACGAAGTTGGCCGCGGCGCCGGGGAGCTGGAAGCCGACCAGGTCGGCGCCGAGCAGCCCCTCCAGGATCCGGCGCCGCCACGGGAGCTGCCAGAACAGCTCCACCGGCGGGAACGGGATGTGCAGGAAGAACCCGATGCGCAGGTCGGGACGCAGGTCGCGCAGCATCGCCGGGACGAGCTGGAGTTGGTAGTCCTGCACCCAGACGATGCCGCCCTCGGAGGCGACCTCCGCCGCCGCCTCCGCGAAGCGGCGGTTGACGCGCACGTAGGCGTCCCACATCGCGCGGTCGTACACGGGCGGCGCCACCACGTCGTGGTACAGCGGCCACAGCGTGGCGTTGGAGAAACCCTCGTAGTAAAGCTCGACGTCCTCGGCCGACTGCGAGATGGGGACGAGCGACATGCCGTCCTCCTCGAACGGCTCCAGGCTCTCGTCCGGCGCGCCGGTCCAGCCGATCCACGTGCCGTTCCGGCGCCGCATGACCGGCGCGATCGCGCTGACCAGCCCGCCGGGGCTCCGCCGCCAGCGCGGAACGCCGTCCTCTCCGACGATCCGGTCGACCGGAAGCCGGTTGGCCACCACCACGAACTCACTACCCCGCGACACCTGCGACCCGCCTCTCCAGGAACCTCAGTGATCACCATGCCCAGAAACGGTCATCGGGAACATCTTGTCACTTCGACGCAAAGAGATCGTGACGGGAAAAGGGCGCTGTCAGGATCGCGGGGCCGTCGCCGCCGGGGATTGGAGCGGGCCACATCCCTTTCGCGCCAGGTGACCGATGTTTACCGGGACGTCACCTTCACCGGTCGTTCCTTACTGAAATGTGATCCAGATCACACAAGGTGGTGGCGGGCGACCGGCCGGTCGGCGTGCCGGAGGTACCGCAGGGACGGATGCCGTTCCCCGGCCTCACGGAGCCACAGCTCGGCGAGGACGACGCGCATCGCGTGGTCCCGGGCCCGCCGGTGGTCCGGATCGAGCCCTCGGGCGGACACACCGGTCGGCCGGTGGGTGATCCGCAGGTTCGTCGGCGCCCCCGGAACGCGCGTGCAGTACAGGTCGATCCGGAGGTCGTCCGGACGAACGGGCGCGCACGGCCGCATCTCCGGCCGGACGGTGACCCGCACGACGGCCCCGCCGTCCGGCTCGGCGTCCGGGCGGGGTGTCGGCGGCGGCGCGGGCAGGTGGACGGCGTGCAGGCCGTTGTCGCGCTTCAGCCGGGCCCACGCGCCCGGGCCGGTGTCGCCCGCGGTGATCGCCAGGAGCGCGCCGTGCGGGGGCGGGGCGCAGGCCAGGTCCTCGGCGCGCCAGCCCAGGGCGCGCGCGCGGCGGCGGTAGAGGTCCGCGAGCGCGCGCACGTGTTCCGCCGCGCCCTCCTCGCCGTCGACGGCGAGGAGCACGTCGCACGGGTCGCAGGGATCGCGGTCGGCGAGGTCGCGGGCGAAGCGCGCTTCCAGGGCCGCCGCCTCCCGTTCGAGGGCCGCGGCCTCGACCGCCCACGCGGCGTCCGCGCCCGCGAACTCCCGCGCGTCGCGCGCGTCGTCCCGCAGCGCCCGCAGCCGCTCGGCGTCCGCCCGGAGCGGCTCCAGCGCCTCGAGGGCCCGCCCCAGCCGACGGGCCCGCCGCCAGTCGCGGTGGACGGCCGGGTCGTCGAGCCGCTCGCGGAGCGAGGCGTACTCGCGCGCGAGGGCGTCGGCGTCGTCCATGGCCCCATGGTGGCATCCGGAGGATGACCGGAACGTCCGGAATACACGGAAGCGGGGGCCCCGCCCGGGGGGCGGGGGCCGCCCCCCCGGGGCGGGGGCGCCGCCCCCCCCCCCC
>NZ_JBFAUZ010000025.1:0-130170 GCF_040679555.1 Spirillospora sp. NPDC052242 | reverse complement strand
CCGATGGTACTGCATGGGAGACTGTGTGGGAGAGTAGGACGCCGCCGGACCTTTTTTGCAGGGAGGCCCCGCCGATTTTCGGCGGGGCCTTTCTCGTTTGTGGGGGCGGGGTTCGCTCCTGCAACGGTGACGCAACGTCGGCTGCGGGAGAATTATGGTGTTCCGTGAAAGCGGAATACGGCCGTGCCGGTGTGCCCACACTTTTCCGCGCCGGCGCGGCCTCTGATTGCAATTGGATGCTTTGATGCCATGCTCCCGAGTGAAACGGGAGCTCCTGGCTCCGGTGGGGCTCGTTTCGCTTGTCGGCAGGCGGCAATAAGGGTTTTCTGTGATGTGGAAGCGGTCCTCTCTCGGTGTTGCGGGCAATGGATTCTGCCAGGGGTGATCTCCTAGGCTGCCGGTGTGACTGAGGAGATTCAGGAGCACGAGGCGGCGGGAACCGGGCCGGGTGGGATCGACACCACGGTGGCGACGCCGGCGCGGATCTACGACTACTTCCTCGGCGGCAAGGACAACTACGCCGTCGACCGGCAGGCCGCCGAAGAGATCATGAAGGCGGTGCCGGAGGCGCCGGTGGCGGCCCGCGCGAACCGGGCGTTCCTGCGGCGCGCCGTCCGGTTCATGGCCGAGGCGGGTGTCCGCCAGTTCCTCGATGTGGGGGCCGGGTTGCCGACGCAGGGCAACGTGCACGAGGTGGCGCAGGAGATTCGCCCCGAGTCGCGGATCGTCTACGTCGACAACGATCCGGTGGTGCTCGTGCACGGGCGGGCTCTGCTCGAGGCGAACTCGGACGTCGCCGTCGTGCGGGGAGACCTGCGGCGCCCCGAGGAGATCCTCGCCGATCCGCGGCTGAACGAGTTGATCGACCTGGACGAGCCGGTCGGGGTGCTGCTCGTCGCGATCCTGCATTTCATCGGGGACGAGGAGAATCCGTTCGACCTCGTGGCGAGGCTCATGGAACCGCTGCCGCCGGGGAGCCACCTGGCGATCTCCCACGGGTACGAGGGAGGGATGGCGGACGGGACGTCCGAGCACGCGCAGGGCGTGTACCGGCGTTCGACCTCCGCGATCCATTCGCGGGACCCGCGGACGGTGGAGCGGTTCTTCGGCGGCACCGACATCGTCGAGCCGGGCGTCGTGTGGGTGCCCGAGTGGAGGACGGAGGAGGCCCCGGTGAAGCCGGAGCGGACGCACTTCCTGGGCGCGGTGGGCCGGAAGCGCTGACGGCTCAGCGGCGGACGACCGTGGTCGGCAGCGTCCGGAAACCACGGACGTACGGGGAGGGGATGCGCGCGGCGGCGTCCTCGTCGACGTCGTAACCGGTGATGCGCGCGGTGAGCTCCTCGAGAGCGACCCTCGCCTCGAGGCGGGCGAGGTGCGCGCCGATGCAGTGGTGCCTGCCCGAGCCGAAGCTGATCTTCGTTCGGGTGTCGCGGTCGAGGTCGAACCGGTCGGGGTCGGCGAAGGCGCGGGGATCGCGGTTGGCGGCGCCGATCAGCAGCAGCAGCCGGGACCCGGCGGGCATGGCGGTCCCGTGCAGCTCGACGTCCTCGACGACCGTGCGGGCGTCGCCCTGGGACGCCGGTTCGAAACGGAGGGTCTCCTCGATCCAGTCGCCGACGCGGCCGAACGCGTCCGCGGGGCGGTCGAGATGGGCGCGGGCGCAGTACCAGGCGTTGGAGATGAGGTTCGTGGTCGTCTCGTTGCCCGCGGCGACCAGGATGAACAGGACGCCGAGGATCTCGGCGTCGGTGAGCCGGTCGTCGCCGTCGGCGGCGTCGACCAGGGCGGACGCCAGGTCGTCGCGGCGGTCGCGGCGCCGCTCGGCGACGAGGTCCCGGAAGTAGCCGCCCAGCGCGAAGATCGCGTCGAGGCCGGCGGGGCTGAGGTCCCGGACGCCGTCCTCGTGCTGGACGATCTGGTCGGCGAGGTGCCGCAGCCGGGCGCGGTCGGCGGCGGGCACTCCGGCGAGTTCGGAGATGACGTCCATCGGCAGGAGGGCCGCGTAGTCGGCCACCAGGTCGAACGAGGCGTGCTGCAGGGCCCGGTCGAGGTGCCCGCGGGCGATCTCCCGGATGCGGGGCTCCAGCTCGGCGACGCGGCGCGGCGTGAACGCCCTCGCCAAGAGGCCCCGCATGCGCGTGTGGTCCGGCGGGTCCATGGCGAGGAAGGACGCGTGCCGGTGCGCGTCCGGCCCCCACACGGACGGCTCCAGCAGGATCCCGTTGGCGTTGGAGAACCGTTCATGGTTTCGGAAGGCCGCGACGACGTCGGCGTGCCGGGACAGCGCCCAGAAGTCCTCCTCGTCGTTGCGGAAGACGGGCGCCTCCTCGCGCAGCCGCGCGTACACGGGGTACGGGTCGTGCCGTGTCCCGTGGTCGTACAGGCTGAACCGGACGCCCATTCGCCGCCTCCGCGGATCCGCCGTCATCGCCGCACCGAGCATCGCCCGCGGCGCCCGGCGCCCGCCACCCCGCGCGGCCGGGTGGCCTGTACCGGACGTCACCGGACGGCGAGGGCCCCGTCGCGAACGAGACGCGGGCGCGTTCGTCCGGTCGTAGGCTGCAGTGGTGACTGAGAAGCTGTGGGAGATCGAGCCGTCGGGGCCGCTGCGCGGCGATGTGACGGTACGGGGTGCGAAGAACGCCGTCAGCAAGCACATGGTGGCGGCGATGCTGGGCGACGGGCCGAGCACGATCGGCAACGCGCCGGACGTCGGCGAGGTCGGGATCACGGCCGGGATGCTGGAGCACGTCGGGATGGCGGTGGAGCGGTCCGGTGACGAGGTGACCGTCGTGCCGGGTGCCGTGTCCGACCCGAGCGTCGGCAAGGCGTTCACGGGGTTGAACCGCATTCCGATCCTGATGCTGGGACCGCTGCTGCATCAGGCGGGCGAGGCGTTCGTCCCGCTGGTCGGCGGCGACCCGATCGGGCGGCGTCCCGTCGACTTCCACGTGGAGGCCCTGCGCGCGTTCGGTGCGGAGGTGACGCACGCGGCGGACGGGATCCACGCGCGGGCGTCGCGGCTCGTCGGGACGCGGGTGGACCTGCCGTACCCGAGCGTCGGCGCGACCGAGACGGTGCTGCTGGCGGCGGTGCGGGCCGAGGGCAAGACGGTGATCCGCAACGCGGCGACGGAGCCGGAGATCATCGAGCTGGCGCTGTTCCTGCAGCGGATGGGCGCGCGGATCTCGTTCGCGCCCGACCGCCGGATCGTGGTGGAGGGCGTCGACCGGCTGGGCGGCGCGCAGACCCGGCTGGGCGGGGACCGCATCGAGGCGTTCTCCTACCTGGTGGCGGGGCTCGTCACCCGGGGCGAGGTGCGGGTGCACGGGTGCCCGCAGGACCGGCTCGTCACCGCGATCACCACGCTGACCCGGATGGGCGCGAAGTTCGACATCACCGACGAGTGGATCATGGCGTCGGCGCCGGACGGGCTGCGCCCGGCGGCGGTGCAGACGGACACCCATCCGGGGTTCGCCACCGACTGGCAGACGCCGCTGATGGTGCTGTTCACGCAGGCCGACGGCATGTCGGTGCTGCACGAGACCGTGTACGAGAACCGGCTCGCGTACGTCCCGGCGCTGCAGAGCATGGGGGCGGAGATCGAGGTGTACGACACCTGCCTGGGCGGTCCGGCGTGCCGGTACCACGACACGGCGGCGCTGCACTCGGCGGTCGTGCGGGGCGTGACGAAGCTGCGCGGCGGGGACGTGACGATGCCCGACATCCGGGCCGGGTTCTCGGCGGTGCTGGCGGCGGCGGTGGCGGAGGGGCCCTCGACGCTGCGGGGCGTGCACCACATCGAGCGGGGCTACCACCGGCCGGTCGAGCAGTTCCGCGACCTGGGCCTCGCGCTGCGGTCCGTGGCGGTCTGACGCTAGCGGCGGACGGACGTGCCCGCGCTGGCGGACGGGTCCGTGCGCGGCCACGTGTACGTGACGGAGCCGCCGACGGGGAGGCCGTGCCAGAGCCGCGCGGCCTCGTCGAGGCGGTCGAGGATCCGGTCGACGGCGGCGGTGCGCTCGGGCGGGATCGGGACGCGTTCCGCCCAGGCGGGCGTCTCGGCCCCGGCGCGCCGCCACCAGGCGAGCGCGCACAGCCCGGCGAGCTCCTCGGACACGGCCATGTCGCCGGTGTCGGCCCGCCCGAGGGACGCCTCGCGCTTCTTCAGCCTGCGCTGCGCCCGGGCCCGCGCCCGCCGGTCGCCGGGCACCTCGGCGGTCTCGGCGAAGCCTCCGCCGCCCGCGGCCGCGCGCCCGAAGACGCCGCGCGCCAGGCCCAGTTCGGCCTCGGCGAGGTAGTGGACGAGGTCGTGCGGAATGTGGTCGTCGTATCCGGGGGCCGGGTCCATGCGCCGGGGCGGCCGCCCGGGCACGGCGACGATCGTCGCGTAGCGGCGGTGGCCCGTCCGCTCGAAGGTGACGTCCATGCGGTCAGGCTAGGCGGCGGCCGGTCGGGGCGGCATCCGGTTTTCCGGCGGACGACGGCGGACGTGCGGCGCATGCGCGCCCGGGTGAGTACCCGGCTCGCGACCAGGGGCGCGGACCACCCTGGAGACACCGACGCGGGAGCCACCGGACGCGCTGTTCGTCGCCGCCCGGCAGACCAGCGCGGCCGTGTGCCGCGGCCGGTGATCGACCGGTCGCCCGCCGAGCCGATCCTTACCCGGTGATGACCGGAACGTACAAGACCGCGCGGCGCGCGGCGGCGAGGCTGGTGCCATGGACATCGACATCGACATCGACGGCATCGACATCGGCCGGGCGGCCGACTTCATGGCCATGCACGCCCGGCCGCTGGACCGGCGCCGCTTCGAGTTGCTGACCGGCGACGGCGACCGGGAGGCGCTGCTGGCGGCGCTCAACGCGTACCGGAACCCCGACGGCGGCTACGGGTGGGGCCTGGAGCCCGACCTGCGGTCCCGGACGAGCCAGCCCGGGCCCGCCCTGCACGCCTTCGAGGTGTTCGAGGAACTGGCGCCCGAGACCGCGCCGGAGGCGGTCGCGCTGTGCGACTGGCTGGAGTCGGTGACGCTGCCGGACGGCGGCCTGCCGTTCGCGCTGCCCGTGCCCGATCCGGCGGGCTGCGCGCCGTTCTGGGCGTCCGCCGACCCGGACGTCCCGTCGCTGCAGATCACCGCGATCGTGGCGGCGACGGCGCGGCGCGTCGCCGCGCACGACCCGGCGGTCGCGGCGCACCCGTGGCTGGACCGTGCCACCCGCTTCTGCCGGGACGCCGCCCGCGCGGCCGCCGAACCGCACGCGCTGGAGCTGGCGTTCGCGCTGGCGCTGGCCGACGCCGCCGGAGACGCGGAGCTGATCGAGATCCTCGGGAGGCACGTCCCGTCGTCCGGCATGGTCCACGTGGAGGGCGGGCTGGAGGACGAGATGATGCGGCCGCTCGACTTCGCGCCGTCCCCGGACCGTCCCGTCCGCGCCCTGTTCGCCCCGGAGATCATCGACGCGGAGCTGCGCAGGCTCGCCGAGGGACAGCAGGACGACGGCGGCTGGCGGGTGGACTTCGCGAGCTACTCGCCGGCCGCCGAGCTGGAGTGGCGCGGCTACACGACCGTCAGGGCCGTCTCGATCCTGCTCCGCAACGCCCGATCCGCCGCCGGATAGGGGCCGCGGCCGCGTGAGGGCCGGGCGATCCGGGGAAGGGTCCGTGGGATGAGGTCTCCGCCGTCGAGCGAGAGGAGACGCGATGCCGCCCATCGGACCGCCGACCGGAACCGTGATCGTCGTGGGGGCGGGGCCGACCGGGCTCCTGCTGGCGGGGGATCTGGCCGCAGCCGGGATCGGCTGCACCGTGCTGGAACGGCGCCGGGAGGAGGTGAACGACCTCACCCGCGCGTTCGCGGTGCACGCGCGCACCCTGGAGCTGCTGGACATGCGCGGCGTCGCCGCCGAGCTGGCCGCGACCGGACGGCACGTGCGGGAGCTGGTGCTCCCGGGCGGCGCGCGGCTCGACCTCGGGCGGCTGCCCGGCCGGTTCCCGTACGTGCTGGTCACGCCGCAGTACGAGACCGAGCGGGTGCTGCGGGAGCGGGCGCTGGCCGCCGGCGCGGAGATCGTCCACGGCGCCGAGGTGACCGGCCTGCGCCAGGACGAGACGGGCGTGGACGTCCGCGTCCGACGGGCGGACGGGGACGGGGACGGCGCCGGGGCCGTGGAGACGCGCCGCGCGGCGTACGTCGTCGGGGCCGACGGGGTCGGCAGCACGGTGCGGGAGGCGCTCGGGCTGCCGTTCCCGGGCCGGTCCGCGGTGCGGTCGGTGATGCTCGCCGACGTCCGGCTCGACGACCCGCCGCGCGACGTGCTGACCGTCGGCGGGACGGGCGACGCGTTCGCGTTCCTGGCGCCGTTCGGCGACGGCTGGTACCGGGTGATCGGCTGGAACCGGGCGCATCAGGCCGCCGACGCCGAGCCGGTCGACTTCGACGAGCTGCGGGACGTGACGCGCCGCGCCCTCGGCACCGACCACGGCATGCGGGACCCGCGGTGGACGTCCCGGTTCCACAGCGACGAGCGGCAGGTGCCGCGGTACCGGGTGGGGCGGGTGTTCCTCGCGGGCGACGCCGCGCACGTCCACTCGCCGGCGGGCGGGCAGGGCATGAACACCGGGCTGCAGGACGCGGCGAACCTGTCCTGGCGGCTCGCCGCGGACCTGCGCGGCTGGGCGCCGCCGCGGCTGCTGGACGGCTACCACGACGAGCGGCACCCGGTGGGGCGGCGGGTCCTGGCGGGCAGCGGCGGGCTGCTGCGCGCGGCCCTCGCCGAGAAGCGGTGGCAGCGGCGGCTGCGGAACGCCGGGCTGCGGGCCGCGACGGCGACCCGGCCCGTCGCGCGGCGGGCCGCGGGGGCGGTGTCGGGCATCGGCATCGCCTACCCCGCGCCGCGCGGCGCGCACCGGCTGACCGGGCGCCGCGCCCCGGACGTCCGGCTGTCCGGCGGCCGGCGGCTGCACGACCTGCTCGGCGACGGGCGGTTCGTCCTGGTGGCGGCGGTGAACGACCCGGCGGTCGGCTACCTGTCGCGGCGCTGGGCCGGGCGGGTGCGGCACACGGTCGCGGGCGGGCCGACCCGCAGCACCGTGCTGGTCCGCCCGGACGGGTACATCGCGTGGGCGTCCGACGAGTCGGCGCCGGACCGGCGGGCGGACGCGATCCGCGCCGCGCTCGCGCACTGGTGCGGGCGTCCCGCCGAGCACGCCGCCGAGCGGGTCGCGGCGGCCGAGGAGAGGGGGAGCTGAGCATGCCGGACGGGGTGGCGCGCAAGCTGATCGCCGCGCACCTGGTGAGCGGGGAGACGACGCCGGGCGCCGAGATCGGGATGCGGGTCGACCAGACCCTCACCCAGGACGCGACCGGCACGATGGTGATGCTCGAACTGGAGGCGCTCGACCTGGACCGGGTCCGGACGGACGTGTCGGTGCAGTACGTCGACCACAACCTGCTGCAGGCCGACGAGCGGAACATGGCCGACCACCTGTTCCTGCGGTCGGCGTGCCGGCGCTTCGGCCTCTGGTACTCGGGGGCGGGCAACGGCGTGTCGCATCCGACGCACATGCAGCGGTTCGGGGTGCCGGGCGCGACGCTGGCGGGTTCGGACTCGCACACCTGCGCCGCCGGGTCGCTCGGGATGCTCGCGGTCGGCACCGGCGGGCTGGAGACGGCGATGGCGATGGCGGGGGAGCCGCTGCACGTCACGATGCCGGACATCTGGGGCGTCCGGCTGACCGGGGAGCTCCCGCCGTGGGTGAGCGCGAAGGACGTGATCCTGGAGATGCTGCGGCGGCACGGCGTGCGCGGCGGCGTCGGCCGGATCATCGAGTACCACGGGCCGGGCCTGGCGTCCCTGACCGCGATGGACCGGCACGTCATCGCGAACATGGGCGCCGAGCTGGGCGCGACGACGACGGTGTTCCCGGCGGACGGACGGGTGCGGGAGTTCCTGCGGGCGCAGGGCCGCGAGGGCGACTTCACCGAGATCGTCGCCGATCCGGGCGCCGCGTACGACGTCACGGACGAGATCGACCTGGCGTCGCTGGAGCCGCTGATCGCGCGGCCGGGGTCGCCGGGCGACGTGGTGCCGGTGCGGGAGGTCGCGGGGGAGGACGTGCACCAGGTCGTCGTCGGCTCGTCGGCGAACCCGGGCCTGCGGGACTTCGCGGCCGTCGCGGCGATCGTCCGGGGCCGGCGGGCGCACCCGGGCGTGTCGCTCGACGTGAACCCGACGTCCCGGCAGATCCTGCTCGACCTCACCCGGACGGGCGCCGTCGCCGACCTGCTGCGGGCGGGCGCGCGGATCCACCAGGCGGGGTGCCTCGGCTGCATCGGCATGGGGCAGGCGCCCGCGATCGGCCGCAACAGCCTGCGGACGTTCCCGCGGAACTTCCCCGGCCGGTCCGGGACCGAGGACGACCGGGTGTGGCTGTGCTCGCCCGAGACGGCCGCGGCCGCCGCGCTCACCGGGCGGATCACCGATCCCCGCGACCTGCCGATGGACCCGCCGCAGGTGCGGCTCCCGGATGCCGCCGCGTCCGTCCGGGACGAGTTCGAGGCGCCGCTGCCGCCCGAGCGGGCCCGCGCCGTCGCCCTCGACAAGGCGCCCAGCATCGGGGCGCTGCCCGACCTCGACCCGCTCCCGGACGACCTGGAGGTCCCCGTCGTGATCACCGTCGGGGACGACGTGTCGACCGACGAGATCCTGCAGGCGGGCGCGCGGGCCCTGCCGTTCCGCAGCGACATCGCGCGGCTCGCCGACTTCGCGTTCGTCCGGATCGACGAGGGCTACCCGGACCGGGCGCGGCGGGCCGGGGCGCACGCCGTCGTCGCGGGCCGCAACTACGGGCAGGGGTCGTCCCGCGAGCACGCGGCCGTCGCGCCGCGCCACCTCGGGCTGCGGCTGGTGCTGGCCTGCGGGTACGCGCGGATCCACTGGCAGAACCTGGTCAACTTCGGGATCCTGCCGCTGGAGTTCGCCGACGAGGCCGACCGCGAGCGGATCGGGCAGGGCGACGTCCTGCGGATCGCGGGCGTTCGGGAGGCGCTGCGCCGGGGCGGGGACGTCGAGGTCCGCAACCTCACGCGGGGCGGGACGTACAGGGCGCGGCACCGGCTGTCGGCCCGGCAGCTCGAGCTGGTCGCGGCCGGGGGACAGATCCCGCTGCTGCGCGAGCGCGCCCGCTGACCCGGACGCCGGACCGGCGGGCGCGCGTGCGGCGGTCCCCGGCCCGCGGCGCGGGTCCGGGGGCCGCCCGGGGTCAGTAGCGGCGTTCCTCCCGCCCGTAGCCGAGTTCCTCGGCGACGTCCGCCAGGTTCTCGTACTCCCGGTCGGGCAGCGTCTCCAGCGCGCCGACGGCGTCCTCGCCGCCGCCCGCGTCGGACACGTGCGCGACCAGGTCGTTCGGCCGCGCCGGGTAGCGGACGCCGCTGAGCAGCCGCGCCAGCGCGCTGCGGTCCTCGACGTCGGACGCGCTCATCCCGGGCGGGGACCCCTCGCGGGCGTCGCCGCCCCGCTCGGCCGGCTCCCAGGTGTCCTGGTCGGAGGTCGGCTCGGTCTCCTTGAACTCCTCCGCGTGCGTGGAATGGCCGCCGCGCACCATGCCTTGGGTCTCCCGGCCGATCTCGTCGTCGAGCCTCGCGCCGTGCTTGTCGCTCTTGTCGGGCATGTTGACGGCCCTCTCTTTCGTCCTCCCTGCGCGCTTACCGATCACATCGTTCCCGGGCGGACGTGCCCAAACATGCGGCTACCGGCCCTTTCGCGATCATAGGATGCGAGGGCGGTCGCGACCGCAGGATCACGGGAGGTTTCAGGATGGCCGGACACATGACGCCGGAGGAGTTCCGCCGGTACGGCAGGCAGGTGGTCGACTGGATCGCCGACTACCAGGAGCGGATCGAGTCCTACCCGGTGCTGTCGCGGGCGCTGCCCGGCGAGGTCCTGGCGGGCCTGCCCGAGCACCCGCCGGAGGAGGGCGAAAGCTTCGACGCCGTCCTCGCCGACCTCGACCGCGTCGTGATGCCCGGGATCACCCACTGGCAGCACCCGAACTTTTACGCCTACTTCCCGGCCAACGCCAGCGGTCCCGCGATGCTCGGCGAGCTGCTGTCGGCCGGCCTCGGCGTCCAGGGCATGCTGTGGGCGACGAGCCCCGCCTGCACCGAGCTCGAGACCCGCGTCCTGGACTGGCTCGCCGAGCTGCTCGACCTGCCCGCCCGGTTCCGCTCGGACGGCCCCGGCGGCGGCGTCATCCAGGACTCGGCGTCCGGCGCCGCCCTCGTCGCGATCCTCGCCGCGATGCACCGCGCCGACGGCGGGGCGTCCGGCCGCGACGGGGTCTCCGGCCGCCGCACCGTCTACGTCAGCTCGCAGACGCACTCGTCCCTGGAGAAGGCCGCCCGGATGGCGGGGATCGGCGCGGCGAACGTCCGCGTCGTCGACGTCGACCCCGGCACCCTCGCCATGGAGCCCGCGCACCTGGACGCGCTGCTCGCCGAGGACGTCGCGGCCGGGGCCCTCCCCGTGCTGGTCTGCGCCACCGTCGGGTCGACCTCCACCACGGCGGTCGACCCGGTGCGCGCGATCGGCGAGGTGTGCCGCCGGCACGGCGTCTGGCTGCACGTCGACGCCGCGTACGCGGGCGTCGCGGCGGTCTGCCCCGAGTTCCGGTGGATCAACGACGGGCTCGCCGAGTACGCCGACTCCTACTCCACCAACCCGCACAAGTGGCTGCTCACCAACTTCGACTGCAACACCATGTGGATCGCCGACCGCGAACCCCTCCTCGGCGCCCTGTCGATCCTCCCCGAGTATCTGCGGAACCGGGCCAGCGCGTCCGGTGACGTCGTCGACTACCGGGACTGGCAGGTGCCGCTCGGCCGCCGGTTCCGCGCCCTCAAGCTGTGGTCGGTGATCCGCTGGTACGGCGCGGAGGGGCTGCGCGAGCACGTCCGCACCGGGGTGCGGCTGGCGCAGGACCTCGCCGCCGCGATCGCCGACGACCCCGCGTTCGAGCTGCTGGAGCCGCACCCGTTCGGGCTGGTCTGCTTCCGGCCGCGCTGGGACGGCCTCGCCGACGACGCCGCGGACGCCGAGACGATGGCGCTGATGGAGCGGCTGAACGCGTCCGGCGACCTGTACCTGACGCACACCAAGGTCGGCGGGCGGGTGCTGCTGCGCATGGCGATCGGCGCGCCCGCCACCACCGAGGCGCACGTCCGCGCGGCCTGGAAGCGCATCCGAGAGGAGGCCGCCATCGGCTGACCGGCGGGCCTGGGGGCGGTGCGGGCCGGGGCGTCAGGAGCGGCGCATCAGCCGCATGATCCGCCGCACCAGCGACGTCGTCCCGGGCTCGTCCGAGCCCGCGGCGGCCTCCTCCGGGGACGGCTGTGCCTCGGCCTCCGGACGTCCCGCGAAGTCCCCCGCCAGCGTGTAGTTCACCGGCAGCGACCGCAGGCCCCGGATGAGCGGGGACGAGCGCCACGGGAGCTGGTCGGGCGGCAGCGCCAGGTCCAGCGACGCGAACCGGTGGAAGACCCGCTCCACGGCGATCATCGTGATCGTGGTGGCCAGGTCGCGGCCGAGGCAGGCGTGCGGGCCCGCGCTCCAGGCCAGGTGCGCGCGGGAGCTGTACACCGAGTCCTGGGAGCCGCCGCCGGTGAACGCGGGGTCCAGATGCGCGGCGGCGGGGGACACCATGACCGGGTCCCCGGCCGCGATCCGGAACCGGCCGAGCCGCACGTCCGACCGGGGCCACCGGAACGCCAGGTTCGCCATGGGCGGGTGCGCGATGGACGCCCGGTTGATCGCCTCCTTGATCATCCCGGCCGAGAGGCTGTCGCGGGCGCCGGTCTCCCCGATGAGCACCTCCGTGATGGTGTTGCAGATCAGGTTCGCGGTGATGTCGCCCGACAGCCCGGTGAGCATCGCCATCTCCCGGGTGAGCTCCTCGGCCGTCAGGTCCGGCGCGGCGGCGAGCATGTAGGACGGCAGGTCCTCGCGGGGCTCGCGCACCCGCGCCTCGCACACCGCGGCGACCCGCGCCATCAGCCGGTCGGACGCCTCCTGCGCGTCCGGGCCCGCGTCGAGCACCCGCCACAGGTCCATGATCATCTCGTCGGCGCCGGAGTCGGTGGGGAAGCCGATCAGCCGGCCGGTGACCATCAGCGGCAGCGGGCGGGCGTACTGCGCGGACAGGTCGGCCCAGCCCGACCGGCCGCCGCTCTCCGCGAGGACGGTGATCAGCTCGTCGGCGTAGGCGTGCACGGCCCGCTCCAGCTCCCGGGCCTGGGACTGCCCGCGCTCCTGGAACGGCCGCAGTCCCTCGCTCCACGCGCTGCGCAGCCGGGTCGACTCGGCGCCGTCGCGGAAGCCGGAGCTGTCGGACTCCACCACCGGCAGCATCGGCCAGTCCGCGGGCACCAGCCCCTCCCGGTACGCGCGCCAGGAGTCGACCCGCCGGCTCCACACGCCGCGCGCGTCCCGCAGGACGTCCAGTACCTGCGAGTAGCCGATGACGAGCCACACGGGCACGCCCAGCACGTTCACCGGCGCGACCGGCCCGTACTCGGCGCGCAGCCGCTCGTAGAACGCGGCGGGCCGCGACTCGTAGTCGCGGTTCAGCAGCGGCACCTGCGCCAGTGCCTCCAGGGGCGGATGCGGCCCGGACGGCTCCGCGGACGGGACGTCGGCGTGCGGGGACTGTGCTCGGGGGGTCTGCGGCTCCACGACGCATCACCCTAAGAGAGATCACGGGGATTGGGGAGCTTGTGGCGAAATCTCCGCCGAAGTTCGTTCGTACGCGCGCGCCCCGGATCGGCGACTTATTTCTCGTAGAGCTTCTGCTCGTACCGTTCCGGGATGTAGTGGCGCTCCAGCTCCTCCAGCGACTCCTCGGTGTACTGGACGTCCTTGACGATCCGGGCGTGCGACGGCAGCGCCTCCGGCTCCCAGGTGTCGGGGCGCCACAGCTTCGACCGCATCAGCGCCTTCGCGCAGTGGAAGAAGATCTGGTCGATCTCCACGAGGAGCGCGAGGGCCGGGCGATGGCCCCGCACGAGCATGTCGTCGAAGAACGGCGCGTCCCGCAGCAGCCGCGCCCGGCCGTTGATCCGCAGGGTCTCGCCCCGGCCCGGCACCAGGTAGATCAGGCCGACGTGCGGGTTCTCCAGGACGTTGCGGAACCCGTCGGCGCGCCGGTTGCCGGGACGGTCCGGGATCGCGATCGTGGTGTCGTCCAGCACGCGGGTGAACCCGGGCGGGTCGCCCTTCGGGGAGACGTCGCAGTTCCCGGCCGCGTCGCTGGTGGAGATCAGGCAGAACGGCGACCGGGCGAGCCATTCGCGGTCCCAGGCGTGCAGGGTGACGCGCTCCTTGTCGATCGCCCGGCGCATGGGGGCGCCCAGCATCTCGCGCAGTTCCTCCTCGGAACCGACCTCGACGTACCCGGACGCGCCGGCCTCCTGCGGCTTACGGGTGCGCGGGGGCGTGCCGGTGGTATCGGGGGTGAGCGTCATCGCCGCTGCTCCTTCGGCGCCGGGACTCGGGAGATCAGCGTAACCGCCGCCGCCGGCGGGCCGCCGGGTCGCCCCCGCGGGGCCCGGCGGCCCGCCCGTTCACCGCCCGAACCCGTCGTCGTCCCCGTCCGGGCGGGGGATCGCGGCGAGCGCGGCCGATGTCCATCGCCCGTACGGACCGGGCGCGCTGCCGGAACTCATCGCCGCCGCGACGGTGAATTCCCGGACCCCGCGCGGTCGGAACGGTCAGAGGAACGGTGCTACGGCGGGAGGCACGGGTGGACACGACGGTGCTCCTGGAGGAGGCGATCGCGTACGCGCTGGACGCGGTCGGGCCCGTGACCGCCGCGGCGCTGGACCGCCCGACGCCGTGCGCCGGGTGGGACCTGGACACGCTGCTGCGGCATGCCGCCGACTCGCTGGACGCGCTGGCCGAGGCCGCCGCGACCGGCGCCGTGCGGCTGTTCCCCGAGACGGGCCCGGACGGCGGCGCGCCCCCGCCGGACGATCCCGTCGGGGCGTTCCGGGACGGCGCCGTCCGGCTCGCGGCCGTCTGGGCGGACGCGGGCCGCGCGGGCCGCACGGTCACGATCGGCGGGTGCCCGCTGCGCGCCGGCGTCGTCGCGGGAACGGGCGCCATCGAGATCGCGGTGCACGGCTGGGACGCGGCCTGGGCCGCCGGACGTCCCCGCCCGATCCCGCCGGGTCTCGCGGCGCGCCTGCTGCACCTGGCGTCCGGGCTGGTCACCGCCGACACCCGGGCCGGGCTGTTCGCGCCGCCGCTGCCGGTGCCGCCGGGCGCCGGGCCGCACGAGCGGCTGCTGGCGCACCTCGGCCGGGACCCGGCCCGCCCGCCGCGCGCGGCGTAGCGGCCGCGCCGGGTCAGCCGCGGGCGGCGTAGCGGCGGACGCCGCCCTCCTCGTGGACGTCCAGGACGCCCTGGTCGACGAGGACGTCCAGGTGCGCGTCGATCTCCAGGACGGCGAGCATCCGGCTGAAGGCGTCCAGGTCGCCCAGGGCCTTGCGGCGGCGCGTCCACGGAATGGCGCTCGCCACCTCGAACGCCGTCCCGTGCCCGGCGCGGACCTGCGCGGCCGCCGCGTCGAGCCGCTGCGCGTGGTGCTCCAGCAGTTCGTCGATGCGGGTGTGGGTGCTGGGCGTCACCGCGCCGTGCGCGGGCAGCAGCACCGTGTCGGGCATGTCGCGGACGACCCGCAGCGACTCGAGGTAGCTGCGCAGCGGCTTGGGCTCCGGCTCGCCCTCCAGCCCGATCGACGGGGAGATGTGCGGCAGGATGTGGTCGCCGGCGAACAGCAGCCCGGCGGCGGCGTCGCGCAGCACGATGTGGCCGCGGGTGTGGCCGGGCGTGGCGAACACGTCGAGGCCGCGGCCGGTCAGCCCGATCCGCTCCCCGTCGTCCAGCCAGGAGTCCGGCACGACGGACGGGAAGTCCGGGTCGTGCGGGGGCCGCTCCTGCCCGGCGATCTCGTCGGCGAGGGCGTCCGCGCCGCAGCGGCGCAGCAGCCCGACCTGGCGGAAGTGCGGGCCGCCGTCCCGGCCGAACGCCTCGATGGACGGGCGTTCGCCGCGGCCGATCCGCACCCGCGTCCCGAACTCCTTGCGGAGCACGAGCGCCTGCGAGTAGTGGTCCCAGTGGGCGTGCGTGACGAGGAACTGCGCCACGTCGTCCAGCCCGTGACCGAGGGTGCGCAGCGCGTCCTTCAGCCGCGCCGTCGTGTCGGGGAGCGCGAAGCCGGAGTCGACGACGACGAGGCCGTCCGGGTCCTCGATGACGTAGACGTTCACGGAGTGCAGCGACGGGATGGGAAGGGCGAGCGGGATCCGGTGCACTCCGGGCGCCACCGGATGGACGCCCGGTTCGGTCCAGTCCGTCGGCTGCTCCACTACCGATGCCGTCACCGCGCGCCCCCTGCTTCTCGAATCTCGTTCGGGGGCACGCTACTTCATCCCGAATATCCGATTCCCAGCGGGGTTGACGATTCAACGTCCGTTCACCGTCCGTGCGCGTCCCGCTCGGCGTCCGCCGCCTTCCGCCGCGCGCGGCGGGCCGCCTCGTCCGCGCGGTCCCGGGCCTGCCCGGCGCGCTCGGCCTTCCGGACGGCCGCGTCCCGCGCGGCCACGGCCCGGTCCAGCTCGTGCCGCAGCCGTCCGGCCTCGGCGGACGCGCGGTCGGCCGCGTCCCGCGCGGAGGCCGCCTCCGCCTCCCGCTCGGCCAGCGCGCGCTCGGCCTCGGCGGCGCGCTCGCGCAGCGCCTCCGCCCGCCGCGCCCGCGCCGATCCGTCCCGTTTCGCCGCCCGCTCGGGCGGACGGTCCGGCTCCGCCCGGCGGCGCGGCTTCTCGCCCTTCCCGGCCGCCTCGCCCTTCTCGCCCTTCTCGCCCTTCTCGCCCTTCTCGTCCTTCTGCTTCTTCTCCTTCTTCGGCCGGGTGCGCGGCTCCCCGGTTCCGGGTGCCACGGGGAAGCCCGCGGGGACGAAACCGGTGTGGCTGCGCGGACGGGCGAGCGTCCCCGCGCGGACCTCGGCGGCGACCTCGGCGTCCACCGTCGCCGCCTGCAGGGTGTCCTCGACCTCCCGCAGCGCCTGGTCGCGCAGCGGATGCCCGGCCCCCGCCGCCAGCGACTCCGCCTCCCGGAGCAGCCCGTCGATCGACCGGGCCCGGCGGCCTTCGAGCTCGCCGAGCCCGCCGCCGCCCGCGCCCCACGCCGCGCGCAGCTCGTCCCCGACGTCCAGCAGGCGCCCGAGGTCGCCGGACGCCGACCGGGCCAGCAGGTTGACGGCCCACGCGCTCACGGTGGGACGCCGCAGGCCGCCGATCCTCCGGGCGAGCGCCGCGTCCCCCGCCTCCTTCGCCTCCCGGACGAGCCGCGTCCGCGTCGCCACGAACTCGCCGGGCTCGACCCCGTACAGCTCCCGGGCCGCGTTCGAGAAGTCCACGCCCGGTTCCTACCCCCGGATCCCTAACGTGTGTCGAGGAAGCGGTCCAGGACGCGGGTGCCGAACGCGAGGCCGTCCAGCGGGACGCGCTCGTCCACGCCGTGGAACATGCCGAGGTAGTCGAGGTCCGGGCCGAGGCGCAGGGGCGCGAAGCCGTAGCCGGTGATGCCGATGCGGTGGAACGCCTTGGCGTCCGTGCCGCCCGCCATCACGTAGGGGACCGGACGGGCCCCGGGGTCCTCGGCGCGCAGCGCCCCGGCCAGCGCGGCGAACGTCGGGCCCGCCGGGTCCGCGGCCGGGGCCTCCTCGAAGTTGACGAACTCGCGGGTCACCCGCGGGCCCAGCAGCCGGTCGATCGTGGCGAGGAACTCGTCCCCGGTGCCCGGCAGGTAGCGGCCGTCCACGTGCGCGGTCGCCGTGCCGGGCACCACGTTGACCTTGTAGCCGGCGTCGAGGCGGGTCGGGTTCGCCGAGTTGCGGATGGTCCCGGCGAACAGCCGCCCGACGTCGCCGAGGCGCGCGGCCTCCGCGTCGAGCCGGTCGTGGTCGATCGTCGTGCCGAGCGCGTCCGCGAGGCCGTCCAGCAGCGCCCGCACGCCCGGGGTGAGGCGGACCGGCCAGGGGTGCGCGGCGATCCGGGACACCGCGTGCGCGATCTCGGCGACCGCGTTGCCGGGCGCGGGCTTGGAGCCGTGCCCGGCCGTCCCGCGCGCGGTGAGCCGCATCCAGGCCGTGCCGCGCTCGCCTGTCGCGATCGGGTACACGCGGGCGCCGCCCGCCTCGACGCTGAACCCGCCGGACTCGCTGATCGCCTCCGTGCAGCCGGTGAAGAACTCGCGGTGCTCCCGGGCCACGAACCGGGAGCCGTACTCGCCGGTGCACTCCTCGTCGGCCAGGAACGCCAGGACGAGATCGCCGCGGGTGCGGCGCCCCTCCCGGAGCCGGTGCGCGACGACCGCGAGCGTCATCGCCAGGGTGCCCTTCATGTCGACGGCGCCGCGCCCCCACACGCACCCGTCGCGGACCTCGCCGGCGAACGGCGGGACCGTCCACTCGGCGGCGTCGGCGGGGACGACGTCCAGGTGCCCGTGGATCAGGAACGGCGGGGCGGACGGGTCGGTGCCGGGGATGCGGGCGAGGACGCTCGCGCGGCCGGGCGCCGACTCGACGACCACGGGGTCGGCGCCCGCGGCGTCCAGCAGCCCGGCGACGTGCTCGGCGGCGGGCCGCTCGGGACGGGCGTCGCCCTCGCCCCGGTTCGTCGTGTCGATGCGGAGCAGGTCGGCGCAGATCCGCGCGGCCGCGTCGCCCGCGTCGTCCCCCGTCACACCGCCACCTCATTCCGTAACAAACCTTTATTTTCTTCTCCCGCTGACCTGTGTCAACGGCCGGCCCGAACGTCTCGATCCGGTTTCGACTCCGTGAGCACCGTAGGCACACCGTTACCCAGGGTGGACTCTGCGAGCAATCTGCGAGTGCGGTGCGACGCCGCGACGGCGCGGGGCGAGGAGGGACATGATCGGCCAGAGGGGTGTGAACGGACGGGCGGGCGCGGGGCTCGCCGCGGTACTGCTGGCGGCCTCGCTGGGCCTGGCGGCCTGCGGCGGCGCGGAGGCGTCGGGCGACGGCGCGTTCGTCGTCGGCCATTCGGAGCCGGACCATTTGGTACCGGCGAACACGACCAGCAGCTACTCCTTCGACGTGCTGAGCGAGCTGTTCGACAACCTGATGACGCTGACCCCGGACGGCAAGCCGGTGCCGCTCGCCGCCGAGTCGGTCGAGTCGGAGGACCAGCGGACCTGGACGATCAAGGTGCGCTCCGGGCTCACGTTCCACAACGGCGAGCCGGTCACCGCGAAGAGCTTCGCCGACGCCTGGAACAACGGTGCGTACGGGCCGAACGCGTACGGCGCGAACAGCTACTTCTCCTACATCGAGGGCTACGACGAGCTGAACCCCGAGGACGAGAAGGAGACGCCGAAGGCGAAGACGCTGTCCGGCCTGGAGGTCGTGGACGAGACCACGCTCGAGGTGACGCTGAACGAGCCCTTCCGCCAGTTCCCGCATCTGCTGACCTACCCGGCGTACGCGCCGATGCCCGCGGCGGGGCTGGCCGACCTGAAGGCGTTCGAGGAGCACCCGATCGGCAACGGCCCGTACATGATGAAAGGGAACTGGGAGCGCAACCGGCAGATCGCGCTCGTGCCGTTCCCCGACTACGCCGGGCCGCGCAAGCCGAAGAACAAGGGCGTGACCTGGAAGAGCTACTCCAGCGCCGACACCGCTTACACCGACCTGAGGGCCGGGGCGATCGACATCCTGCAGACGATTCCGGCGGCGAAGGTGCCGGAGGCGAAGCGGGTGCTGGGCGACCGGTTCCTGCCGCGCGAGATGGGCACGATCGACTACCTCGGCTTCCCGCTGTTCGACGACCGGTTCGCCGACCCGAAGCTGCGGCAGGCGTTCTCGATGGTCATCGACCGCGAGGGGATCAACAAGGCCGTTTACAACGGAGAGTACACGCCTGCCGACTCGCTGCTTCCGCCGATCATCCCCGGCTACCGCAAGGGCGCGTGCGGCGAGCTGTGCACTTACGACCCGGCCAAGGCGAAGAAGCTGTTCGACGAGGCGGGCGGGTTCACCGGAACGCTCGAACTGTACTTCTCGAACGCGCAGCCCACCTACGAGCAGTGGATGCGGATCGTCGCCAATTCCATTCGCGACAATCTCGGCATTCAGGACATCCAGTTCCGGGAAGTGCCCGCATCCGAGTACTTCTCCCTGCTGAACGCGCGCGAGGAGAAGGGCCCCTACCGGCAGAACTGGGAGGCCGACTACCCCGACCCGCAGAACTACCTCGAGAACATGTGGGGCTCGGCGGGCAACAAGATGGGCTGGAAGAACGAGGAGTTCGACGAGCTGATCACGAAGGGCAACCGCGCCGCCGACGAGCAGGAGGCCCTGCGCCACTACCACGCCGCCGAGGAGATCGCGATCCGCGAGATGCCGATGATCCCGCTGTGGACCTGGACGGGCCAGGGCGGCCGTTCCGAGCGCGTCGGGAACGTCACCGTCACCGCCTACTCCACCGGCCTGCTCGCCGACCAGGTGACGGTCGAGTAAACGGATGTGGCGGTACACGCTCCGGCGGATCCTGCAGGCCGTCCCGGTCTTCTTCGGCACGACGCTGCTCATCTACGCGATGGTGTTCGCGCTGCCCGGCGACCCGATCCAGGCCCTCGCGGGCGACAAGCCCGTCCCCGACAACGTCCTGCACACCCTGCGCGAGCGCTACAACCTCAACGACCCGCTGCTCGTCCAGTACGGCAAGTACATGTGGGGGCTCCTGCAGGGAGACCTCGGCGAGAACTACACCGGGCAGAGCGTGTCGGAGATGCTCGCCGGGCGCTGGCCGGTGACCGCGCGGCTCGCCGTCACCGCGTGGATCTTCGAGCTGATCCTCGGGATCGCGCTGGGCGTGTGGGCGGGACTGCGCCGCGGCCGCCTCGCCGACACGCTCGTCCTCGGCGGGACGACGCTGGTCATCGCCGTCCCGGTGTTCGTGCTCGGCTACACCGCGCAGATCGTGTTCGGGCTGCACTGGCAAATCTTCCCGACGGCCGGGATCGACGAGGGCTGGCCGGTGAGCTACCTGCTGCCCGGCATCATCCTCGGCTCGTTCGGCCTGTCGTACGTCGCGCGGCTGACCCGGACGAGCCTCGCCGAGAACCTGCGCGCCGACTACGTCCGGACGGCGAGCGCCAAGGGGCTCACGCGGGCGCGGGTGATCGGCCGGCACACGCTGCGCAACTCGCTGATCCCCGTGGTGACCTACCTCGGCGTCGACTTCGGGGCGCTGATGGGCGGCGCGATCGTCACCGAGGGGATCTTCAACCTGCCCGGCATCGGCCAGCAGGTGTTCCAGTCGATCCAGCTCAAGGAGGGACCGGTGGTGGTCGGCGCCGTCACCGTCCTGGTGCTGATCTTCCTGCTGGTCAACCTGCTCGTGGACCTGCTCTACGGGCTGCTCGACCCGCGGATCCGGTACGAGTGAGCGCGCGAGAGGAGGGGCCGTGACGACCGGCGAACGGGACGTCGGCGCGAAGCGGGCCGGCGCGAAGCAGGCCGGCACGAAGCAGGCCGGTGCGAAGGCGGTCGGCGCGAAGCAGGTCGGCGCGACGGGGACCGCGGCGGCCGTCACCGCCGAGGCGGGCGGCGGCCCGCCGGGCGGCGACGCCGGCCGGGCCTCGCTGTGGGACGACGCGTGGCGGGACCTGCGGCGCCGCTGGGTGTTCTGGGGTTCGGCGGCGATCCTCGCCGTCGTCGCGGTGATGGCCGCGTTCCCGGGGCTGCTCACCGAGCACGAGGCGAACCGGGGCTGCGACCCGAACGCCGCCCGGCTCGGCCCGTCCGCGGAGCACTGGTTCGGCACCGACGGCGCGGGCTGCGACTACTTCGCGCACGTCGTGCACGGCGCCCGCCCGACCCTGCTGATCGGCGTCGCGGTCACGCTGTTCGCGTTCGTCATCGCGCTGGTGTTCGGGATGGCCGCCGGCTACTACGGCGGCCTGCTGGACGCCGTCATCGCCCGGATCACCGACGTGTTCTTCGGGCTGCCGTTCGTGCTCGGCGCCACCGTGATCCTGGTGGCGTTCCCCGGGCACGGCGTCGGCGCGATGACGCTCGTGCTCGTGCTGCTCGGCTGGACGACGATGATCCGCATCATGCGGGCGCAGGTCATCGCCGTCCGGGACGCCGACTACGTGCAGGCGGCGCGGCTGCTCGGCGCGTCCGACGTCCGGATCATGGCGCGGCACGTGCTGCCGAACGCGATCGCGCCCGTGATCGTCGTCGCCACCCTCAACGTCGGCAACGTGATCGCGGGGGAGGCGACGCTGGACTTCCTCGGTGTCGGCCTGCAGTACCCGGAGGTGTCGTGGGGGCTCCAGCTCAACCAGGCGCAGGACTCCTTCATCGCCCATCCGCACCTGCTGCTCTTCCCCGCCGTGTTCCTGTCGGCCACCGTGCTGGCCTTCCTGATGCTCGGCGACGCCGCGCGCGACGCCCTCGACCCGAAACTGCGGTGAGGCCATGACCGGGGAACGACCATGACCACGGACTTGATCAAGGACCCGGCCGGGGCGCCGGAGCCGGCGCCGCCGCTCCTGGAAGTCGAGGACCTGCACGTGACCTTCCGCGTCCGGGGCCGCGAGGTGCGCGCGGTCAACGGGCTGTCGTACGGGCTCGGCGAGGGGGAGACGGTCGCGATCCTCGGCGAGTCCGGGTCGGGCAAGAGCGTCGCGGCGCAGGCCGTCATGGGCATCCTGGACGGCCCGCACGCCCGCGTCGCCCGCGGCTCGGTCCGGCTGCGCGGTGAGGAGCTGATCGGGATGCCCGAGCGGCGCCGCCGCCGCTACCGGGGCGACCGCATCTCGATGATCTTCCAGGACGCGCTGACCGCGCTGAACCCGGTCTTCACCGTCGGCGACCAGATCGGCGAGATGTACCAGGTGCACCGCGGGATGCGGCGCCGGGAGGCGAGGGCCAAGGCCGTCGAGCTGATGGAGCGGGTGCGGATCCCGTCGGCCGCCGCGCGGCTCGGCGACCATCCGCACCAGTTCTCCGGCGGGATGCGCCAGCGCATCATGATCGCGATGGCGCTGGCGCTCGAACCGGACGTGCTGATCGCCGACGAGCCCACGACCGCGCTCGACGTGACCGTCCAGGCGCAGATCATGCGGCTGCTCGCCGGGCTCCGCGACGAGCTGCGCATGGGCATGGTGCTGATCACGCACGACCTCGGGGTCGTCGCGGGCGTCGCCGACCGGATCGTCGTCATGTACGCGGGGTCGGTCGCCGAGGAGGCGCCCGCCCGGGAGCTGTACGCGCGGCCCGCCCACCCCTACACGCGGGGGCTGCTGGCCTCGGTGCCCCGCCTCGACCGGCGCGGCGGGCCGCTCACCCCGATCGGGGGGGCGCCGCCGAACCCGGCCGCGCTCCCGCCGGGCTGCCCCTTCCATCCCCGCTGCCCGCGCGCCGAGGCGCGCTGCGCCGCGGACCGGCCGCCGCCGGTCACGGTCGCGCCCGGGCACACCGCCGCCTGCCACTTCGCCGAGGAGGTCCACGGTGCCGCACCTGCCGGCCGGCCCCATTGACGATCCGGTCCCCGGACGGGCCCCCGAACCGGCCCGCGAACCGGCCCGCGGCCCGGCCGCGGAGCCGATCCTGCGGGTGGAGGGCCTCGTCAAGCACTACCCGGTGACCCGCGGCGTCCTGTTCAAGCGGACGGTCGGCCGCGTCAAGGCCGTGGACGGCGTCGACCTGGAGCTGCGGCCCGGCGAGACCCTCGGCGTCGTCGGCGAGTCCGGCTGCGGGAAGTCGACCCTCGCGCGGCTGCTGCTGGCCGCCGAGCGCCCCACCGCGGGCACCGTCCGCTTCGCCGGGCGGGACGTCTTCGCGCTGTCCCGCGCGGAACTGCGGGCCCTCCGGCGCCGCATCCAGATGGTGCTCCAGGACCCCTACTCCTCCCTCAACCCGCGCATGACGGTCGGGGACATCGTCGGCGAGCCGTTCGCGATCCACGCCGACGCGGCCCCCAAAGGGGAGCGGCGCGCCCGCGTCGGCGAGCTGCTGGAGCTGGTCGGGCTCGACCCGGACCACGCCGACCGCTACCCGCACCAGTTCTCCGGCGGGCAGCGGCAGCGCGTCGGGATCGCCCGCGCCCTCGCGCTGCGCCCGGACGTCGTCGTCTGCGACGAGCCGGTGTCGGCGCTCGACGTGTCCGTGCAGGCCCAGGTGATGAACTTGCTCGCCGAGCTGCAGCGCGAGCTGGGGCTGGCGTACGTGTTCATCGCGCACGACCTCGCGGCCGTCCGGCACATCTCCGACCGCATCGCCGTGATGTACCTGGGGAAGGTCGTCGAGACGGGCGACGAGGAGCGGATCTACGAGCACGCGACGCACCCCTACACGCAGGCGCTGCTGTCCGCCGTCCCCGTGCCCGACCCCGACGCCCCCGGCTGGACGGACCGGATCGAGCTGGAGGGGGAGCCGCCGTCGCCGCTGGACCCGCCGTCCGGGTGCCGGTTCCGGACGCGCTGCCCGAAGGCGGCGGACGTCTGCGCGGAGCGGGAGCCCGCGCTGGAGCCGCGCGCCGGGTCCGCGCACCCGAGCGCGTGCCACTTCGCCGCCGAGGCGGTCTCCGGAGACGGCCCGCGCACGGACCCGCTCGCGAAGGGGCGCTGAGCCGGACGATCGCGGACGCGGCGCGTCCCCGCGTCCGTAGGGTGGGGGCATGGCGCGCAAGGGCAGGGGTCCACGACCGGAGACCCACACGATCGCCGGCGGCGAGGCGGAGCTGCTGCGGGACGCCGACCGCGACGGCGGCTGGGTGCTGCTCGTGGGCGGCGTCCCGCAGTCCTACGTGGACCTGTCCGACCCCACCTACCTCGACTTCGAATACATGCAGCTCATGGGGGCCGTCGTCGACGCGATCGCGCCGCCCGGGGAACCGCTCGACGCCGTGCACGTCGGCGGCGCCGGCTGCACGCTCCCGCGCTACGTCGCCGCGACCCGTCCCCGCTCGCGGCAGGTCGTGCTGGAACCGGACGGCGAGCTGGTGCGGCTCGTCCGGGAGCGGCTGCCGGTCAAGAACGTCCCCGGGCTGCGGATCCGGATCACCGACGGGCGGTCCGGGATCGCCGCGCTGCCCGACGCCGCGGACGACCTGGTGGTGATGGACGCGTTCGCGGAGGCGTCGATGCCGCCCGACCTCGCCACCCGCGAGTTCGTGCTCGACGCCGCGCGGGTGCTGCGGCCCGGCGGCGTCTACCTCGCCAACGTCGCCGACGGGTTCCGGCTGCCGTTCGCGCGCCGGGCGGCCGCGACGATCGCGTCGGTGTTCGGCCACACGCTGCTGATGGGCGACCCCGGGGTGCTGCGCGGCCGCAGGTTCGGCAACCTCATCGTGGCGGGGTCCCGGAAGCCGCTGCCGGTCGCCGAGCTGACCCGCCGGGCCGCCGGGGGCATCACCCGGGCGCGGCTGCTGGCGGGCGGCGACCTGGCCGCGTTCTGCTCCGGCGCCGCGCCGCTGCGCGACGGGGAGGACGTCGTCGTCCCGGTTCCGCCGCCGCAGGTCTTCGGGAAATCCTGACGGGATTCTCAAGGTGCCGGAAAAGTGACACAACGCGGTTCGGCACGCTGAATTCCCCGCCCCAGGTCAGAACGGTCGCGGCGCCCGGAGGCCGTGCGCCGAGGGGGATTACGGGCCGTCCGGGTCGCGGTATCGGCCGCAACCGGCTGTCCGATGTTCCATAATCGACCGATGGAGTCGTCCACCCGGATTCTGATTCTCGGCCTGGATTGGTCGGGGAGAATACTCCAGTACGACCGGAACGCCGCCGCAGTTCTGTCCGCCGAACCGGACGGCCTGCTCGGCGCCGGGCTGGACGAAGTGATCCCCGGTGCGCGGGAGCCGCTGCTGGAGGCGGCCAGGGCCGGACGCGAGCGCACCGCGATGCTCGCCGTGGAGACGCCCGGCGGCGCCGTGCTCGACGCGGTCGTCACCGTGCATCCGATGAGCGGCGGCGCGCCCGACCTCGCCGCGCTCGCGGTGGTGAAGGTCCCGGTGCCGCTCGCCGACCGGTTCGTCGACCCGGCCGTGATCCGCCGGGCGCTGCTCGACGACGGCCTGCCCCGCGTCGGCTCCACCCTCGACCTCGAACTGCTCGCGCGCGGCCTGATGGACGTGCTCGTCCCGCACTTCTGCAACTCCGGGGCCCTGATGCTGCTCGAGAGCCACCTGGACGAGGAGGAGCCGCCCGCCGGGCCGGGCGGCCCGCCGCTGCGCCGGATGGCGATCGGGTTCGACGACGGCGACCCGTCCTGGGACGCCGCGTTCCCGACCGGCGAGACGATCGCCTACCCGTCCGGCACCCCCTACGCGCAGTGCGTCGAGACGGGGAAGCCCGTCTTCGCGTCCTTCGACGACGAGGCCGCCCACGCCGCCGCCGACTGGCGCCGCGCGCCGGTCGCCGACCTGCTCAAGGACGCGTCCATGCTGCTGCTGCCGATCACCTCCCCGGCCGGGGTGCTCGGCTTCTTCATCTGCACCCGCAACGCCGCGCACCGCCCGTTCGACCCCTACGACGTCGAGATCGGCCACGCGTTCGCCGCCCGCGCGTCCACCTTCGTGGAGAACGCCCGCCGCTACTCGCGGGAGCGCGCGACCGCCCTCACGCTGCAGCGCAGCCTGCTGCCCACCGGCCTGTCGGCGCCGTCCACGGTGGAGGTCCAGCACCGGTACCTGCCCGGCAGCCGGATGATCGAGGTCGGCGGCGACTGGTACGAGTCGATCGCGCTGCCCGGTGCCCGCGTCGCGCTCGTCGTCGGCGACGTCGCCGGGCACGGCGTCAAGGCCGCCGTCACCATGGGGCGGCTGCGCACCGCCATCCACACCCTCGCGGGGCTGGAGCTGCCGCCCGCCGAGGCGCTGGAACGGCTCGACTCGCTGATGAGCACCCTCGGCGAGCGCGAACCCCACTTCGCGACCTGCGCCTACGCCGTCTACGACGCGGTCAGCGGCCGCTGCGAGGTCGCCAGCGCCGGGCACCTGCCGCCGCTGCTCGTCCCGCCCGGCGGCGCCTCGACCTACCTGGACGTCCCGCCCGCCCCGCCGCTCGGCGTCGGCGGCGGGCCGATCGTCAGCCGCGAGTTCACCGTCGAGGACGGCACCCTGCTGTTCCTCTACACCGACGGCCTCGTCGAGAACCGCGCCCGCGACATCGACGACGGGCTCGCCGGGCTGCGCCGCATCCTCGGCCCCGGCGCCGCCGCCCGCCCGCTGGACGAGCTGTGCCAGGACGCGCTCGACGGCGTCTACGACGACCAGCACCGCGACGACATCGCCATCCTCGTCGCGCGGCTGGCGCGCATTCCCGAGGACGACCACGCCTCCTGGGAGCTGCCCGCCGACCCGGCCGCCGTGCGGCGCGCGCGGGGCCTCGTCCGCGACCGGCTCGCCCGCTGGGACCTGGACGAGCTCGCCGACTCGACCGTCCTGATGGCGTCCGAGCTGGTCACCAACGCGATCCGGCACACCTCCGGACGGCTCGTGCTGCGGCTCGTCCGCGAGGGCGGCCTGGTCTGCGAGGTGTTCGACCGGTCCGACGGGCGCCCGCGCGTCCGCCACCACGGCGAGCCCTCGGACGGGTCCGCGTGGGAGGACTCCGGGGACGGCGCGGCGGAGGAGATCGACGGGGAGGCCGACGGGATGGCCGACACCGGCCGCGGCCTGCACGTCGTCGGGCGGCTGGCGAGCCGCTGGGGCGTCCGCCGCACCCCCGGCGGCAAGGCGGTCTGGTGCGAGCAGGAGCTGCCGTAGGCGGGACGCCGGACGGGACGGCCGTCAGCGCAGCACCGAGATGTGCAGGTGGTCGTAGTGGTTCTGGGTGATGCTCCCGCGGTCCTCCATCGGCCGCCATCCCTCCCCGGCGCGGGCGCTGTTCCAGATGCGCTGCCGCCAGATCACGTAGGACACGCCGAGCCGCTCGGCGTTCGCGACCGTGTACGCCGCGACCTGGTCGCCGTGCCGCTGCGCGGACGCGCTCGGCAGCCGGCCGCCGGTGGTCTGCATGAAGTCGCAGGCGCGGCCGTCCGCGTGGTCCTGCGCGTCCGCCCCGAAGCGGAAGCAGCCGATGGTGGGGAACGGGCCGAACACCGAGTTGATCTCCAGCAGCAGCGTCCGCATCGTGGGCGTCATGCGGTTGCCGGTGATCGGCGTGCTGTCGCCGCTCGCGCCGTCGGGACGCCCCGTCACCCGCGGCCGGTCGCGGCCGCCCTCGCCCTCCGGCGCCCGCTCGGCGGCCCGCAGCCGCGCGACCTTCACGCCGTCCGGCAGCACCTTCTTCAGCCGCCCGGCGAGCTTCCCCAGGTCGGCCTTCGGGGCGCTCACCACGAGCCCGTTCCCGCTCGGCAGCCCGAGGGCCCGCGCCTGCTCCCGGGAGACGACGGCGTCGACGTCCTCGATCCCGAGCGACGCGTACGCGCCGACCCGCACCCGGCCGTCCGCCGCGCTCCGGCCCGCCGGGACGACCGTGCCCAGCGGGAACGCGCGGTCGCGGCTCAGCTCGAACGACACCGCCATGCCGCCGGACGCGACCGTCCGCCACAGCTGGTCGGACTCGGCCGTCCGGCGCGGGGTGAACGCCCGGAACGTCGACGGGTCGACGCCGAGCAGCCCGAGCCGCCGCCCGCCGACCTCGGCGTTCGCGGCGTCCACGACGGTGACGCCGGTGACGCCCTTCAGGTCCCGGGTCCGCTCGACGGCGGCGCCGGGCAGGGCCCCCTGCCCGGCGATCAGCAGGTCGGCGGTGCGGCTCTGGGTGAGCGGCGCGACGACCGGCGGCGGGGGCGCCGCGCCCTGCGCGACCGACACGAGGTTCCCGGGCGCGGCCGGCGTCGCGGGCCGCGCCGGCTCCTCCAGATGCCCCGAGAGCAGCAGCGCGACGTCGACCACGAGCGTGGCGCCGACGGCGGCCCCGACGATCACGGGCAACGCCCTGCCCCCACGCCGCATCGAGGCCCCCGTCCCGTCGAGCATTCCGGGCGAATCGTCCGTCCCGCCCGTCCCTCCGCCGCATCGTAGGGGAGCGGGCGCCCGGACGGAACCGCCCTCCGGAACGGTGTTCTACGGCGCTCTAGAGGCCGGCGTCGCGGCCGATGATCTCCTTCATGATCTCGTTGGAGCCCGCCCAGATCCGGGTGACCCGCGCGTCCATCCACGCCCGCGCGACCCGGTACTCGCGCATGTAGCCGTAGCCGCCGAACAGCTGCACGCAGCCGTCGATGATCTGGTTCTGCACGTCCGACGACCAGTACTTGGCCTTGGACGCGTCCACGGCGCTCAGCTCCCCGGCGACGTGCGCCGCCAGGCACTGGTCGACGAACGCCTGCGCGACGTCCAGCTTGGTGATCAGCTCGGCGACCAGGAACTTGTTGTGCTGGAACGCGCCGATCGCCTGCCCGAACGCCTTGCGCTCCTTGACGTACTCGATCGTCTCCTCGAGGACGCCGCGCGCGTGCGCCACGTTCGCGATCGCGCACGACAGGCGCTCCTGCGAGAGGCGTTCCATCATGTGGATGAAGCCGCGGTTCAGCTCGCCGATCACGTGCGAGTCCGGGACGCGGACGTTCTCGAAGAACAGCTCGGAGGTGTCGGCCTCGGGCTGCCCCACCTTGTCGAGCTTGGTGCCGCGGCCGAACCCGGGCGTGCCCGCCTCCACGCCGAACAGCGTGATGCCCTTGGCGCCGCGCTCGGGGTCGGTCTTCGCCGCGACGATCACCAGGTCGGCGTGGCCGCCGTTGGTGATGAACGTCTTCGACCCGTTGATCACCCACGAGTCGCCGTCGCGGACGGCCGTCGTCTTCAGCGCGGCCAGGTCGGACCCGCCGGACGGCTCGGTCATCCCGATCGCGGTGATCGTCTCGCCGCTGCAGAAGCCCGGCAGCCACTTCTTCTTCGCCTCGTCGGTCGCCAGCTCCAGCAGGTACGGGGCGCAGATGTCGATGTGGATGCTGACGATCGAGTTGTAGGCGACCGCGACCCGGGCCAGCTCCTCGCCGATCACCGCGTTGAACCGGAAGTCGCCCGCGTCCTGCCCGCCGTACTCCTCGGGCACCTGCATGCCGAGGAAGCCCTGCCGGCCGGCCTCCAGCCACACCTCGCGCCTGAGCATCCGCTCATTGCGGATGTCCTCGTCGAGAGGGAGGAGCGTCCGCTCGACGAACTCCCTCACGGACTCCCTGAACAGCTCGTGGTCGGTCTCGAAGACGGTACGCCGCATTGCGGATCCTCCTGGAATCGGCCGAGAAGGGCGGAAAGGTGCGGTCAGTCTACTGAGCGGTCGCTTAGGATCGGCGCATGGGCTCCGACATGTGGGACGCGGTCACGCCGGACGCGTCGCGGCGGCTGCTGCGCGCGGCCGTCGACTCCTTCGGCGAGCTCGGGTACCACGGCACGTCCACCCGGCACATCGCCGCCGGGGCGGGCATGAGCGCGGGCGCCCTGTACGTCCACTACCGCACGAAGGCCGACCTGCTGTTCCAGATCGCGCTGACGGTGCACGAGTCCGTCCTGGCGGAGCTGGAGGACGCCGTCGACGGCGTCGAGGAGCCGCCCGCGCGGGTGCGGGCCCTGATGTACGCGTTCGCGTGCTGGCACGCCCGCCACCACCGCGCCGCCCGCGTCATCCAGAACGAGCTGGGCGCCCTCGAGCCGCCGCACGCCGCGCGGATCGCCGCGCTGCGCCGCCGCGTCCGCGCGCTCGTCCGGGACGAGGTGCGGGCCGGCGCGGCGGCGGGGGAGTTCGACGTCGCGGACGTCGAGGGCACCGCCCGCGCCATGTCGTCGCTGGCCATCGACGTGTGCCGGTGGTACCGGCCCGAGGGCGCGCGTACCCCCGACGACGTCGGCGCCCTGACGGCCCACCTGTGCCTGCGGATGCTGGGCGCCCGTCCGTCCTAGCCGTCCGTGCTAGCCGCCCGCCCTGGCCGTGCGTCCTGGCGGGGCGTCAGTCCCACCAGAACGACCACCAGGTCTTGCCGCGGATCTCCTCGGCGTACCCGGCGAGGGTGCCGGGCCCCTGGAACAGGATGTCCGGGCAGAACGCCCAGTGCTCGGCCGCCACGTGCACGGCGTGCCGCGTCGTGACGGGCGGCGCCGCGACGCTCAGCTCGAGCGTGTTGAACCCGAGGCCGATCACGCGGGCGCCGAAGCGCTCCTCCCAGGAGCGCAGGACGGCGGCGAGCGGCGCGGTCCACTCGTTGTGGTTCAGGGCGCCCTGCCAGCCCACGGCGGCGATGGCGTCGGCGCCCCGCTCGACGGCCGCCAGCCCCAGGGACGGCGCGCGCGCGGCGATCGTCCGGGCGTGCCGGTCGGCGACCACGCCGGGGTCGTCCAGCAGGGTGCCGGGCGGGGCGGGCCCGGGGCAGTGCCGGCCGAACGGCGCGAGGTCGTCGTGATCGTCCCCGGGGGCCTGGTCGACGTAGTCGGTCCAGACCTCGTACATGAACGCGTGGGGGACGTAGTTGCCGATCTCCGCGACCGGTTCCGGGGCGATCTGCCCCGCGGCCCACGGCTGGTCGGACTCGTCCAGCAGCAGCGGCCACAGCCCGGACCGCTCGTGCTCGGCCCGCAGCCGGGCCCACAGGACACCGTCGACGGGATCGTCGCTCAGCCAGAACGCGGGCCGCATGAGGTGCTGCCGCTGCGGGTAGCCGGGGTCGGGCCACACGACGTCCCCTTCGGGCAGCGGCACCGACAGTGTCCGCTCGGCCCCGCCGTCCGCCCGGCCGTCGGCCTCGTCGGCGAACAGCTGCGGCAGGTTGCCCGGCAGGTGCCGGACCTCGACATCATCCATTTCACGCCGTTCCGGTACAGAGCATGCCAACGGGATCTTGGCACTCCGTGATGGTAACGGCGTCCGGGGCCGTTCGTGGGGCGAGCCGCCGGGTTCGCCACCCGGCGGCCCGCGGGGAGGCTCTTCGGCGGCCGGCGGCGGGTCAGCGAGCGCGGCGGCCCCGGACCAGGTAGTCGATCACGAGGGCTATCGCCGCGACGCCGGTGAGCACGCCGACGACGATCTCGTACCAGGTGTCCTGCAGGGTGATGCTCGTGCCGACGTTCACGGCGACCAGCAGCGCGACGAGCGTCCAGCGAACGGTGTTTCCCATGGTGGGGGTCCTTTCGGGTGATGGAGGGACGGACGGTCGGAGAAGCGGGGCCCCGCGGGTCAGGGGACCGTGGGGGAGGCGCGGCGGCGCAGCATCGCGCGCGCCGGGAGCATGACGGCGGCGGCGCCGGACCCGGCGACGCCGAGCAGGACGACGGCGACCGCGGGCGGCACGGTGGGCAGCGGCCGGTCGACGACCCCGAGCGCGAACGCGAACAGCGTCACCGCCGCGATCAGCGTCCCGACCAGCACGCCGGTGCCGAGGACGATCAGCGCCTCCAGCCGCAGCGCCCGCAGCACCTGCCGCCGGGTCGCCCCCACCAGGCGCAGCAGGGCGAACTCGCGGCGCCGGGCCGCCGTCGCGAGG
Organism: Spirillospora sp. NPDC052242; assembly: GCF_040679555.1. Lineage (NCBI taxonomy): Bacteria > Bacillati > Actinomycetota > Actinomycetes > Streptosporangiales > Thermomonosporaceae > Spirillospora > Spirillospora sp. NPDC052242. The sequence continues at coordinate 98,598 of NZ_JBFAUZ010000025.1, read as the reverse complement.
GCCAGCGTGGTGACGAGGCCGATGACGACGAACCCGCCGATCGCCGCGACGACGATGAGGCTGACGAAACCCTGCAGGCGCACCTCCTGCGACAGCCGCGCGCCGAACGCGGCGGGGTCGATCGCGCGGACGCCGGTGTGGGCGGCGGTGACGCCCCGCAGGTCGGCGCCGTCCTCGGTGCGGACGAGGACGTGGTCGTCGAGCGGGGTCGTCGTGTGCCCGGCGACGAGGTCGCGGGGGAGCAGGACGTCCCCGAAGCCGTGGCCGCGCTCGTAGACCGCGACGACGCGGGGCTCGACGCGCGTGCCGTCCCCCAGCCACAGCTCCGCCGTGGACCCGACCCCGAGGCCGCCCGCGACGTCCTCGCTGAGCGCGACGGTCGTGCCGCGCAGGTCGCGGAGACTCCCGTCGGACACCCCGGGGTCGATGGTCGCGGCGACGTCGCCGCCGACGGCGCGGGCGCCGAGCGGCCGGAACGTCTCCTCGCCCAGCTCCCGCACCGGCATGAGGACGGTCGTGCGCTTCACGGGCGTCACGGCGGTGACGCCCGGCGCCCGGCGGGCCGCGGCGGCGACGTCGCGCGGCAGCCCCGGGCCGTCCGCCACCAGGACGCGGTCGGCGCGGGCGCCCTCCGCCGCCTGCCGGTGCGTCGCGTGGGCGACGGTGGCGGGGGCCGACAGCTGCGTCGCGGAGAACGCGACGGCCAGCGCGACGGGCGTCATGACCGCCCCGGCGCGCAGCGCGGCGGCGCCGCTCGCGTGCCGCGCCAGCCGCCCGGCGACGGGCGAGAGCCGCTCCACGGCGCCGCCGAGGGAGCGGGCGCCGGCGCGGGCCAGCAGCGGGGCGAGGAACGCCATCGCGACGATCAGCGCGAGCACCAGCCCGCCGACGGACGTCGCGGCGGCCGCCCCGGTCGCCGTGAAGGAGAACCCGAGGGCGTTGAGGCCGACGAACAGGAAGAACACGCCCGCGGCGAGCCGCCGGCGCGGGAGCCCGGCCGGTTCGGCGGCGGCGGTGCCGAGCGCCTCCACCGGATGGATCCGCGTGGCCCGCAGCGACGCCAGCAGCGCGGTGAGGACCGCGGCCGGCACCGTCACCGCGAACGCCGCCAGCACCGGCAGCGGGCCGAGCGCCGTCCCGACCTCCTCCGGCAGGACGCCCCGGCCCTTCATGGCGGCGAGGAGCGCGGCGCCGAGCCCGAGGGAGAGCACCCCGCCGATCAGCGCGGCCGGGACCGCGGCCCGCGCCGTCTCGCGCAGCAGGTCCGCGCGGACCCGGCCGGGCGTCGCGCCGACCGCGCGCAGCAGCGCCAGCTCGCGGGTCCGCTCCCGCACCGACAGCGCGACCAGCCCGCCGACGATCACCAGCGCCGTCATGATCGCGACGCTGCCGATCGCCATGCCCAGGTCGAACAGGTCGAGCCGGGCGGCGGCGACCGACGGGTCCTCGGCGTCGCCGCGCGCGTCGCCGGTCGCGACGTCCAGCCCGGGGACGGCCGCGCGGAGCGCGTCCGCGTCGAGGTCCCCGTCGGCGAGCACCGCGAGGGCGTCGGCCTTACCGGGATGCCCGTACAGGGCGGCGGCCGCCGCGGGCGCGAAGTACGCCGCGCCGGTGCCGGACGGCGCGAGCCCCACCACGCGGTACGGGCGCGGTGCCGCGCCGATCTGCAGCCGCACGGTCGCGCCGACGTCCGCTCCGGCGTCGCGGCCGAGCACGACCTCGTCCGCCGCGCGCGGCGCCCGTCCGTCCTGCGGCTCGACGGCGCCGAGGGCCGCCGACTCCCAGCCGTGCCCGGTGAGCGCGCGTCCGTCCGGGAGGACCACCGGGAACGACACGTCGGCGACCACGTCCCGGACGCCCGGGACCGCGCGCAGCCTTGCGGCGGCCGACAGCGGCGCCCGGGCCCGCTCGGGCACCGGCAGGCTCGCCCCCGCGGGCGCCTCCCCGAGCCGGTCCAGGCGCGTCTCGACCTCGCGCGGCCCCGTCACGACGGCCTCGGCGCCCGCGTACCGCTCGACCGGGCCGTGGGCGCGCAGCGCCGACTCCACCAGCACCCCGCAGGCGCCGACGAGCGCGGCGGCGAACAGCAGCGCCGCGAACACCCCGGTGAACGCCCCCTTGCCCGTGCTCGTGAGGTTCACAGCGACTCCCACCGGGACATGACGGCGGAGACGGTCGGGGACGCCAGCTCGTCCACGATCCGGCCGCGGCTGAGGAATACGACCGAGTCGGCCCACGAGGCGGCCATCGGGTCGTGCGTGACGAGGACGATCGTCTGGCCGGTCGCGTCGGCGGCCTCGCGCAGCAGCCGCAGCACGTCGCGCGCCGTCCGCGGGTCCAGCGCCGCCGTCGGCTCGTCGGCGAACACGACCTCCGGGCGGGTGATCAGCGCGCGGGCGATCGCGGCGCGCTGCTGCTGGCCGCCGGACAGCTCCGCCGGGCGGTGCCGCAGCCGGTCCGCCAGCCCGACCCGCTCGACGACCTCCGCCAGCCGCGCCGGGTCGGCCTCGGCGCCGCCGAGCAGCAGCGGCAGCGCGATGTTCTGCTCGACGTCCATCGACGGGACCAGGTTGAACGACTGGAACACGAACCCGATCCGCTCCCGCCGCAGCCGCGTCCGCTTCGCCTCCCCGAGCCGGCCGAGGTCGACGCCGCCGATCCGGACGGTGCCGGACGTCGGGCGGTCGAGCCCGGACGCGCAGTGCAGGAACGTGCTCTTGCCGGACCCGGACGGCCCCATCACGGCCGTGAAGCCGCCCCGGGCGAACGTCCACGTCACGTCGTCCAGCGCCCGGACGTCGCCGTAGGTCTTGCCGACCGCCTCCAGGCTCACCGCCACCGCGGTGGCCTCGGCCGCGGGCCCGGCCGCCGTTCCGGCCGTCATCGCCGTCATGATCCCCCTTTGCGGGAAGCTCCGTCTCACCTGGTCGAAGCTAGGTTCCGGAGGGGGACCGCCACATCGGCGCCCGCTACACACTCGATGGTGTAGCCGGCTACACCACGGGACGGGGGCACGCCCCGATGCACCGCGCCTCACCGTCGCTTACGGTGTGGCCAGAGGTGACATGAACGGGGTACTGAGAAGCGGCGCGAACGGGACGGTGCGGCTCGTCGCCGCCCTGCGGACGGCGCTGCCCGCGCTGTTCGGGGTGCCGGTGGTACTGCTGGTCCTGGTGCTGGCGCCGATCCTGCTGCCGTGGCTGCCGGAGGCCGTCCGTCCGCTGCGCGCGCTCGCGAACGCCGAACGGCGCCGGGCGGGGGCGCTGCTGGGCCGCGAGATCCCCGCGCCCTACCGGCCGATGCGGGGCACGTCCATCGAGCGGGGACTCGTCCTGCTGCGGTCCCCGGACACGTGGCGGGACGTCGGCTGGATGGCGGCGCACGGGTTCACCGGCCTGCTCGCGGGCGTCGTCGCGATCGGCCTGTGGCCGGCGACCCCGGTGTCGTTCTCGCTGCCGCTGTGGTGGTGGGCGGCGCCGGAGGGCTCCCAGGCGGCCTTCATCACGCTCGACTCGTGGCCGAAGGCCCTCACGATGCCGTTCGTCCAGGGCGCCTCCTACGCGTTCCTGCTGCTGTGGCTCGTCCCGCGGGCCGCGGTCTGGCAGGCGCGGCTCGCCGAGACGCTGCTGCGGCCCACCCGCCGCACGTCCCTCAGCGAGCGGGTCGAGGAGCTGACCGAGACGCGGGCCGGCGCGCTGGAGGCCCACGGCGCCGAGCTGCGCCGGATCGAGCGGGACCTGCACGACGGGACGCAGGCCCAGCTCGTCGCCGCCGCGCTGCGCCTCGGCCTCGCCGACCGCCGCTTCGACGCCGACCCGGACGCCGCCCGCACGCTGTTCCTGGAGGCGCGGGAGGGCGTCGAGGAGGCGCTCACGCAGCTCCGCTCCGTCGTCCGCGGCATCTACCCGCCCATCCTGTCGGACCGGGGTCTCGGCGGCGCGCTCCGGGCGCTCGCCGGCGGGCAGCCCGTCCCCGTCGAGCTGGACGTCGCGGACGCGGACGCCCGCGCCCCCGCGGCCGTCGAGGCCGCCGCCTACTTCGTCGTCGCCGAGGCCCTCACCAACGTCGCCAAGCACAGCGGCGCGCGGCGCGCCGCCGTCACCGTCCGCCGGGACGGCGACCGGCTGCTGGTCCGCGTGCGGGATGATGGCAAGGGCGGCGCCGACCCCGCGCGCGGCACCGGCCTGGCGGGCATCCGCCGCCGGGTCGCCGCGCTCGACGGCGCCGTCCGCGTCCACAGCCCCGACGGAGAAGGGACGACCCTCGACGTGGACCTGCCGTGCGGATCGTGATCGCGGAGGACAACGTCCTGCTGCGGGAGGGCCTGGTACTGCTGCTGACGTCCGACGGCCACGAGGTCGTCGCCGTCGCCGACAACGGCCCCGACGTGCTGCCCGCCCTGCTCGAGCACCGGCCCGACGCGGCCGTCCTGGACGTCCGGCTGCCGCCGGGGTTCAAGGACGAGGGCCTGCGGGCCGCCGTCGAGGCCCGCCGGAAACTGCCCGGCCTGCCGCTGCTCGTCCTGTCGCAGTACGTCGAGGAGACCTACGCGGCCGAGCTGCTCGCCGGGGGCGCCGAGGGCGTCGGCTACCTCCTCAAGGACCGGGTGAGCCGCGTCGACGAGTTCCTGGACGCCCTGTCCCGCGTCGCCGCGGGCGGCACCGCCCTCGACCCCGAGGTGGTGTCCCAGCTGATGACCGCCCGGCAGGACCCCCTGTCGGCGCTCACCCCCCGCGAGCGCGAGGTCCTCGGGCTGATGGCGCAGGGCCTCGACAACGCGACCATCGCCGCGGACCTGGTGATCACCGAGCGGTCGGTCAGCAAGCACATCGGCGCCGTGTTCGCCAAGCTCGGCCTGCCGCCCACCGACAGCGGGCACCGGCGGGTCCTCGCCGTCCTCGCGTACCTGAACGCGTGACGGCATGAGCGAGGGGATCCGCGTGCGCCGCGCCGTCCGGGCGCTGCTGCTGGACGGCGACGCGCTCGTCCTGCTGCGCCGCACCCGCCCGGACCGTCCCGTCTACTGGACGACGCCGGGCGGCAAGATCGAGCCGACCGACGCGTCCCGCGAGGCCGCGCTCCGCCGCGAACTCGACGAGGAACTCGGCGCCGTCGCCGGGCCGCTCCGCGAGGTGTTCGCCTGCGACGAGCTCGAGCCCGGGCTGCGCCGCGTGCAGACCTTCTACGCGTGCCGCCTCCGCACGATGGACCTGTCCCGCCGCCACGGCCCCGAGTTCGACGACCCCGCGAACGGCCGCTACGACGTCGACCGCGTCCCGTGCACCCCCGCCGCGCTGGCGTCCATCGCGCTCATCCCCGCGCCCCTCGTCGCCTACCTGGCCGACCACGCCGCGGACCTCCCCGCGCTCGCCCCCTGACCGCTACCGGGCCTTGTCACGGATCGCTGGCATATGTCACGTTTGCCTGGCCTAAGTGATCAAGGAGCCCCCCCGATGTCACGTCCAGGTCCCCGCGCCGCGGCCGCCGCCCTGCTCGCGGCCGCCGCACTCGTGCCCGTCCCCGCGTCCGCCGCCGCCCGCGACGGGCTGTCGGCCACGATCCGCTACACCGAGTACGGCATCCCGCACGTCGTCGCCGACGACTACGCGGGCCTCGGCTACGGGACCGGCTACGCGGCGGCGAAGGACAACGTCTGCCTGCTCGCCCAGGGCGTGATCACCCTGAGCGGCGAACGCTCCAAGTACTTCGGCCCCGACGCCGCGCCCGACGGCTCCCTGTCGTCGGCGTCCACGAACCTCGCCAGCGACGTGTTCTTCACCGGCATCAACCAGAGCGGCGTCGTCGAGAGACTGGCCGCGCTGCCGGCGCCGCGGGGGCCGTCCGCCGAGATCCGCGCGCTCGGCCGCGGCTGGGCCGCCGGGTACAACCGCTACCTGCGCGAAGGGAAGATCACCGACCCCGCCTGCAAGGGCGCCGCCTGGCTGCGGCCGATCACCGAGAAGGACGTCTACCGGCGCGCCTACGCCCTCGCGATGCTCGGCGGCTCCGGCATGGTCACCGACGAGATCGTGAACGCCGCGCCGCCCGGCCGGAACGCCCCGAAGGCCGCGCGGCCGAGCCGTGCGGAGGTCGAGACGGCCGTCCGGAACCTCATGGCCGGGACCGGGATGGGCAGCAACGCCGTCGCCGCGGGCTCCGGCGCCACCGCCACCGGCCGCGGCCTCCTCCTCGGCAACCCGCACTACCCGTGGCAGGGCGGCCGCCGCTTCTGGCAGGTGCAGCAGACCATCCCGGGCGAGCTGGACGTCAGCGGCGCCGGGCTGCTCGGCTCCACCACGGTCAACATCGGGTACAACGCGACCTTCGCGTGGAGCCACACCGTCGCGACCGGCGTCCCGTTCACGCTCACCGAACTCCGGCTCGTCCCCGGCGACCCCACCTCGTACTTCGTCGACGGCCGGATCGAGAAGATGACGAAGCGCCGGGTGACCGTCCAGGCCAAGGGACCGGACGGCTCGGTGAAGCCCGTCACCCGCACGCAGTGGAGCACCCGCTACGGCCCGGTCGTCACGTCCGTGTCGTCCCTCGACCTGCCCTGGACCGGCTGGAACGCCTACGCGATCACCGACCCGAACGCCGGGAACGTCCGGCTGCTGAACACGTCGCTCGCGCTCGGCAAGGCCCGCACGACGGACGAGGCGGTCGAGGCCCTGCAGCGCACCCAGGGGCTCCCGTGGGTGAACACCATCGCCGCCGACTCCCGCGGCGAGGCGCTCTACGCGCAGATCCAGGTGCTGCCCAACGTCACCGACGACTTCGCCGACCGCTGCAACACGGTTCTCGGGCACCTGATGTACCGGATGGGCGGGATCGCCGTCCTGGACGGCACCCGGTCCGGCTGCGCGCCCGGCGCGGCCCCCGAAACCCTGCAGCCCGGCATCCTGGACCCCGGCCTGTACCCGGTCCTCACCCGCTCCGACTACGTCACGAACTCCAACGACAGCCACTGGCTGTCGAACCCGGAGCGGCCCCTCACCGGCTACCCGCGGATCATCGGCGACGAGGAGAGCGAGCGCAGCCTCCGCACCCGCAGCGGCCTCGTCGCCGTCCGGGAGCAGCTGGACGAGGGCCGGTTCACGCGCGCCGACATGCAGGACCTCGTCTTCGCGAACCGGAACCACGCGGGCGAGCTGGCCGTCGAGGGCACCGTGCGGATGTGCCGCGACATGCGGCTCGGCGAACCCTGCGACGTCCTCGCCGAATGGGACGAGACGGCCGACGTGGACAGCCGCGGCGCCCTGCTCTTCGACCGCTACTGGCGCAAGGCCACCGCCGCCTGGGACCTGTGGAAGACCCCGTTCGACGTCGACGACCCGGTCCGCACGCCCCGCGGCTTCAACACCGGTTCGTGGGCGGCCCGCAAGGCGCTGGTCGACGCGGTGAACGAACTGAAGTCGTCCGGCATCCCCCTGGACGCGCCGCTCGGCGACCACCAGTACGTCACCCGCAACGGCGAGCGGATCCCCATCGGTGGCGGCACCGAGGCCCTCGGGCTGTTCAACAAGATCGAGGCCGTCTGGACGCCGGGCGAGGGCTACACCGAGGTCCGGCACGGCTCGAGCTACGTGCAGGTCGTCTCGTTCGACGGCGACCGCTGCCCCGACGCCCGCACCCTCCTCGCCTACTCGCAGTCAGCGAACCCGAAGTCCCCGCACCACGCCGACCAGACGAAGCTGTTCTCCGAGAAGAAGTGGGTGACCGGGCGCTTCTGCGCCGGCGAGATCGAGAAGGCCCCGAACCTCGAGGTCATCGAGCTGACCGGGAAATGACGGGCGCTCCGCTACCGCTGGACGCGTCCTGCCTCGGGATACGTGCCGCCATTATCCGGAACGGCTAAAAAACGGCACGAACGTGCGCGTCCTGTGCATTGGCCGCAGATATGAGCGCGGCCTACCATGTCGCGAATTCTCGCCCCTGCGCCTGACGGCCGGGAAGGAGAGACCGTGAGTTCGCACGCCCCCCGGTTCCGGTGCGCCCTCGCCGGCATGATCCTCACGGGAGCGGCGACGAGCGCCGTTCAGACCGCGACCGCGCACGCCGCTCCGCCCGTCCAAGACCGCGTCACCGTCACCGCGGACGGGGCCCCGGCGTACTCGCTGGCCGGTGACCTGTCGTCCGGCGCCATCGCGGTCCTCGACAACGTCGTGACCTACGAGCCCGACAGGATCGAGGGAACGGGAACCCTTCCGGGCTCCGCGGGCGCCGCCGCGAGCGTCTCGTTCAAGATCGTCAACAAGGGGTTCGCGCTGCGGGGCGAGTTCACGCTCAAGGACCCCGGCGCGGGCGTGGAAATCTCGGCCGACATCGACGGCGGGGTCACGGTTCCCGGCACGGCGACGGTGAAGTGGGAGGGGAACGGCACCGTCCGGCGCGCGGGCCGCGCGTCCGGCCGGCGGGTCACGTTCACGATCCAGGACCGGCGCCCGGACCCGGGCGACCACGCCGTCCGCTTCGTCCACGCCGGGCAGCAGCGGTACGCCATCCTCCGCCTGCCCGACGACTACGACGGCACCCCCCGGCCCGCGCTGTTCCACTTCCCCGGCCTGCTGGAGACACCGGCCATCGCCGAGTGGTACGGCCGCATGTCCGACTACGCCCGGACCCGCGGCTTCATCATGGTCACCCCCGAGCACCACGGCGTCGGCTGGCAAGGCGTCCTCGGCGGTACGCCGGGCCCCGACGTGGACGACCCCGGCTTCGTGCGACGGCTCCAGGACGTCCTCGTCGACCGGTTCAACGCCGACCCCGCCCGCCTGTACGCCTCCGGCATGAGCAACGGCGGCTTCTTCGCCAGCAAGACCGCCTGCGAGAACGACCGCTTCGCCGCCTACGCCGCCGTCGCCGGCCAGCTCAACGACCCCGGCGCCTGCGCCCCCGGACGGCGCGTCCCGATCGTCCTCATCCATGGCGACGGCGACTTCATCGTCCCCTACGGCACGGTGCGGCCCGCGCTCGACTTCTGGACGCGCAACAACGGCTGCGGCACCAGGACCGCGGCCACGAACCTGCCCGACATCGCGCCCCGCGACAACACCACCGTCGTCCGCCACGACCACCCGGACTGCCCGGCCGACGGCCCCGTCACCCTCTACGAGATCAAGGGCGGCGGGCACAACTGGCCCGGCGGAACGCCCTTCCTCGGCCCGTTCCTCGGCGGCACCACCTACGACATCGACGCCAACGCCGTGATCTGGGACTTCGTCTCCCGCCACCATCTCTGACCGGATCAGGGACGCATGCCGTCCAGCAGGTAATCGAGCCCCCGGGCGAACGCGTCGTTCCAGTCGTTGCCGCTCGGGTGGCCGTGCGCCGCGAGCGTGGGGTACTCCGCCCGGTGGCGGGCGAGGAGGTCATCGGCGGCGCGGCGCTCCGCGGTCTCCTCGGCGGCGCCCGCCTCCATCAGCGCCGAGCCGATCACGAAGTTCGAGAGGGCGTAGGCGGCGGCGACCAGCGCCGGCCCCGCGAAGCCCGCGCGGACGAGCGCCGCGTGCAGGAATTCCGTCCGCGCGAGCACGTTCGGCCCCAGCAGCGGCCGTCCGAGGACTCGGGCCGACCAGGGATGCCGCAGCATCGCGCCCCGCCAGCCGTGCAGCAGCCCGGTGACCTCGCCGCGCCAATCGTCGGAGACCGGCGGGACCGGCACCTCCCCGAAGATCGCGTCGAGGGCGAGGTCCACGACGTCGTCCTTGGTGTCGACGTGCCAGTACAGGGTCGTGGATCCGGTTCCCAGGCGCTCCGCCAGCCGCCGCATCGTGAGCCGTCCGACGCCTTCCTCGTCCAGTAGCGCCACGGCCTCCGCGACGATCCGCTCCCGCGTCAGCGGCGCCGCCCCCCGCCGTTCCTTCCGCAACCACACACTGTCGACCACGCGCTCAGGCTAGTACATTGGACGCGTCACCGGATCGACGATCCAGTGACTCGAACAGCGTACGAGGAGGCGTGTGGGGCACATCGAAGTGAGCCGTCTGACGTACGCGCTGCCGGACGGGCGCCTCCTGCTCGACGACGTGTCGTTCCGCGTCGGCGACGGTGTGAAGGCGGCGCTCGTCGGCCCGAACGGCGCGGGCAAGACGACGCTCCTGCGCCTGATCGCGGGAGACGTGAACCCGACCTGGGGCGTCGTCGCCGGCAGCGGCGGGCTCGGCGTCATGCGGCAGTTCATCGGCGGCGTACGGGACGACCGCACCGTTCGCGACCTCCTCCTGTCGGTCGCGCCCGACCGGGTCCGCGAGACCTCGGCGGCGCTGGCCCGGGCGGAACGCGCGCTCGGCGAAGACGAGCCGAGCCAGCTCGCCTACGCTCAGGCGATCACCGACCACGCCGACGCGGGCGGCTACGACGCCGAGGTCGTCTGGGACACCTGCACCACCGCCGCGCTCGGGCTCTCCCTCGACGAGGCCGGACCCCGCCCCGTGTCGACGCTGTCGGGCGGCGAACAGAAACGGCTCGTCCTCGAGGCCCTCCTGCGCGGCCCGGACGAGGTCCTCCTCCTCGACGAGCCCGACAACTACCTCGACGTCCCCGCCAAGGAATGGCTCGCCGAACGCCTGCGCGCCGCGCACAAGACGATCGTCCTCGTCTCGCACGACCGGCGGCTCCTCGCCGACACCGCCGACCGCATCGTCACCGTGGAGTCCCGGGACGTGTGGGTGCACGGCGGCGGCTTCGCGGGCTACGCGCAGGCCAGGCGCGACAGGACCGAACGGCTGCACGAGCGGACGCGGCGGTGGAAGGAGGAGCACGCGCGCCTGAAGCAGGTCGTGCACACCCTCCGCCGGCGCGCGGCGAACAACGACGCCGTGGCGTCCTCGTACCAGGCGGCCCGCACCCGTCTTCAACGCTTCGAGGACGCGGGGCCGCCCCGCAGCGCGCCGAAGGACCAGAACGTCCGCATGCGTCTCCGCGGCGGCCGCACCGGCAAACGCGCGCTCACCTGTTCGTCCCTCGGACTGACCGGGCTCACGGCGCCCTTCGACCTCGAGGTCCGGTACGGCGAGCGGGTCGCGGTCCTGGGCGCGAACGGCTCGGGCAAGTCGACGTTCCTGCGGCTGCTCGCGGGCGAGGACGTCCCGCACACGGGCGACGCCCGCCTCGGCGCCCGCGTCGTCCCGGGCCACTTCGTCCAGACGCACGCCCGCCCCGACCTGCACGCCCGGACGCCCGCGGAGATCGTCATGACGGAGCACGCGCTCACCCGCAACGACGCGATGGCCGCCCTGGCCCGCTACGAACTCGCCCCCGCCGGCGCGGGCTCGTTCGACACCCTCTCCGGCGGCCAGCAGGCCCGCCTCCAGATCCTCCTGCTCGAACTCTCGGGCGCGACGCTGCTCCTCCTCGACGAACCCACCGACAACCTCGACCTCGCGAGCGCCGAAGCCCTCCAGGAGGGGCTCGCCGCGTACGAGGGCACGGTCCTCGCCGTCACCCACGACCGCTGGTTCGCCGAAGACTTCGACCGCTACCTGCTCTTCACCTCGGACGGCCGAGTCCACGAATCCCCCGAACCCGCCTGGCGCGAGTGACCGCCGGGTTCACCAATCCCGGGTGGCGACCAACTCCTCCTGATCGGCGTTCCCGAACCCGTACGAGGAGGCGATGAACCAGAAGTCACCGGCGATCACGTCGCGCGCGACGGTCTCGATCTCGCTGCCCGCCGCGGCGAACGCCTCGTCCAGCAGGTTGAACTCGTCCGTCGCGGTGTGGGTGAGTTCGTAGAGCGCGGCCAGGTCCGCCGGTGCCGCCGCCTCGATCCGTGCACAGATCCTCCGCCGCCGGCCTGCGGGCGTGCGCGGTGCGGTGTGGCGGCCGGGGGCGGTGGTGCTTGTCGCATAGCTGAAATGTGATAGCGGCGTGGGGGAACGGTATTTGATCGGCATTCTCCGGCGGGGCAGGGTGGGGGCCGTGGACGATCTCAACGACTGGCCGGGCCGGGAACTGGACGACGAGGCGCTTGACGTCGCGTACAACGTGCGGCGCAAGGCGGGGCCGGAGCTGTTCGAGCGGCACATGGCCCGGTACCTCGCCATGTCGGACGACGCGGTCGCGGGGCTGCCGGGGCATCCGGGGATCGTCTACGACGAGGCGAGCGGCGAGCGGCTGGACGTGTGGGGCGTCGAGGACGGGACGCTCCGTCCGGTGTTCGTGTTCCTGCACGGCGGCTACTGGATGGCGCTGTCGCGGCGGGAGTCGTCGTTCATGGCGCGGATGCTGCACGAGCACGGCGTCGCGACCGTGGTGCCGGACTACACGCTGGCGCCCGAGGCCAGCCTGGAGGAGATCGTCCGGCAGGTGCGGGCGGCCGTCGCGTGGGTGCACCGGCACGGGCGGGAGCACGGGCTCGACCCCGGGCGGATCGTGGTCGGCGGCAGTTCGGCGGGCGGCCACCTGACGGGGATGACGATGGTGGACGGCTGGCAGGACGGGTTCGGCCTGCCGCGGGACGTCGTGAAGGCGGCGATGCCGTTCAGCGGGCTGTTCGACATCCGGCCGATCACCCGCGTCTACGTGAACGAGTTCGTGAAGCTGGACGTGGCGCGGGCGGCGGCGCTCAGCCCGGAGCTGCTGCCGCGCGGCGGGTGCCCGGCGGTGGTCGCGGCGGCCGAGGACGACGGCGACGGGTTCCTGGAGCAGACGCGCCGGTTCGCGCGGCACTGGGGCGTCGAGCCGCTCATCGTCGCGGGACGCGACCACTTCGACGTCGTGCTCGATCTGGCCGACGCGGAGACCGAGGTGAGCCGCCGGCTGCTGGGGCTGATCGCGGCCGTCACGCGGTGATCGCGGCGGCCTCGCGGCGCAGGTGGTCGAGCATCAGCCGGGCCGACGGGGTCGGGGCGCGGTGCGCGGGGAGGGTGACGCCGACCTGGCGGCGCACGGTCTCCAGCGGGACGGGCAGCGGTGCGAGCTCGGCGTCGGTGCGGGCCACGAGCTCGGGCAGCGCGGCGATCATGTCGGTGTCGCGGACGAGCGTGCGCACGGTGAGCACCGACGTGCATTCGACGAGGTTCGCGGGGGGTTCGAGTCCCTCGGCGCGGAAGACCTGTTCGAGTTCGCGGCGGAGGGCCGTCTGCTCGAGGGGGAGCACCCACGGGTAGCCGAGCAGGTCCGCGAGGGACAGGCCGGGACGCTCGCGGGCGGGGTGGCCGCGGCGCGCGACGAGCCGGACGGGCTCGCCGTACAGGGTGATCTGGCGGAGGGCCGGCTGCTCCTCGATGGGGTTGAGGCGGCCGAGGATCAGGTCGATCTCGCCGTCGAGCAGGCGCGGGACCTGCGCGTCGAACGTGGCCTCCCGGACGATCACGGTGATGCCGGGACGGGACGCCTTGAGCGCGGCGATCGCGCGGGGCAGCAGGACGTTCGAGCCCGCCAGCAGGGTGCCGATCGTGACGGTGCCGACCTCGCCGTCGGCGAGGCCGCTGATCCGCTCGCCGGCGCGGCGCAGTTCGGCGAGGACGGCGCGGGCGTGCTCGACGAACGCGTCCCCGAACAGGGTGGGCGTGACGCCGCGGGGGCCGCGGGTGAACAGGTCGACGCCGAGGATGTTCTCGACCTCGCGCAGGCTGCGGGTCACGGCGGGCTGCGCGAGGTGCAGGTGCTCGGCGGCGCGCAGGACGCTGCCGTGCTCGGCGATGGCGACCACGAGCACCAGGTGCCGCAGCTTGAGACGTCCGTTGAGCAGGTCGATGGCGCGCATGCCCCACTTAGTATCACAAGTCCGCTATGCCTTCGCGGACGATTGGTATTTGCACGGCATAGCTGGGTGGGCGCAGGATCGGGATGTCCGGGTGATCGCATGGGAGGAAGCGGATGAAGGCTGAGCACTATGTCGGCGGGGTGTTCCGTTCGGACGGCCCGGCCTTCCCCCTGATCGCCCCCGCGGACGGTTCCGAGCTCGGGTCGGTGCCCGAGGCGCCGCGGGAGGTCGTGGACGAGGCCGTCGCGGCGGCCCGGGCGGCGCTGCGGGGCCCGTGGGGGACGACCGCCGCCGAGGAGCGCGCGGCGGCCCTGCGGAGGATCGCCGACGGGATCCAGGCGCGGTTCGACGAGTTCGTCGACGCCGAGGTCGCCGACACCGGCAAGCCCCGCGAGCTGGCCGCGACCGTCGACATCCCGCGGGCGGTCGGCAACTTCCGCGCGTACGCGGACCTGCTGTACGGGCGTCCGGAGCGGGCGTACACGACGCAGATCCCCGGGTGGAGCGCGGGGACGGGCCAGGCGCTCAACTACACGGTCCGCCGCCCGCTCGGCGTCGTGGCGATCATCTCGCCGTGGAACCTGCCGCTGCTCCTGCTGACGTGGAAGGTCGCGCCCGCGCTCGCGGCCGGGAACGCCGTCGTGGTCAAGCCGTCCGAGGAGACGCCGTCCACCGCCACGCTGCTCGCGCGGGTGATCGACGACGCCGGGCTGCCGGCGGGCGCGTTCAACCTCGTGCACGGGCACGGCGCGGACGCGGCGGGCGCGTTCCTCACCGGCCATCCGGGCGTGGACGCCATCGCGTTCACCGGCGAGTCCGCGACGGGCTCGGCGATCATGCGCAACGCGGCCGACCACGTGACGCCCGTGTCGTTCGAGCTGGGCGGCAAGAACCCCGCGCTCGTCTTCGCCGACGCCGACCTCGACGCCGCCGTGGACGGCACCGTCCGGTCGTCCTTCACGCACTCCGGGCAGATCTGCCTGTGCACCGAGCGGGTCTACGTGGAGCGCCCGGTGTTCGACGCGTTCGTCGAAAGGCTCGGGGAGCGGGCGCGGGCGCTCGACGGGTACGGCCCGATGATCTCCGCGGAGCACCGCGACAAGGTGCTGGGCTACTACCGGCTGGCCCGCGAGGAGGGCGCGACGGTGGTCGCCGGGGGAGGGGCGCCGGCGTTCGGGGACGAGCGCGACGGCGGCTTCTACGTCGAGCCGACCGTGCTCACCGGCCTGCCCGAGACGGCCCGGACGGTGCGCGAGGAGATCTTCGGGCCCGTCTGCCACGTCGCCCCGTTCGACACCGAGGACGAGGCGGTGCGGCTCGCCAACGACAGCCCGTACGGCCTGGCCTCGACGGTCTGGACCCGCGACCTGTCGCGGGCGCACCGGGTCGCGCCGCGCATCGAGACGGGCATCGTCTGGGTGAACTGCTGGAACCTGCGCGACCTCCGGACGCCGTTCGGCGGCGTGAAGGCGTCCGGAATCGGGCGCGAGGGGGGAGAGTACTCCCTGGACTTCTTCTCCGAGCCCGTCAACGTGTGCATCCAGATCTGAGAGCGAGACCAGTGACACAGAACATCGACGCCGCCGCCGAGCGGCTCGCCGCGGCCCGCGCGAGCGGGACGCCGTGCGCGCCCGTCCGCGACCTCATCGGGACGGTCGAGGACGCCTACGCCGTGCAGGAGCGCCTCACCGAGCGGCGCCTCGCCGACGGGCACCGGCTCGTCGGCCGCAAGATCGGCCTGACGTCCCGCGCCGTGCAGGAGCAGTTCGGCGTCGGCACCCCCGACTTCGGGATGCTGTTCGCCGACATGGCCGTCCCGGACGGCGAGGAGATCCCGGCCGGCGCGGTGCTGCAGCCGCGCGCGGAGGCCGAGGTCGCGCTCGTCCTCGCGGACGACCTCGTGCACGAGCGGCACACGGTCGCCGACGTGATCCGCGCGACCGCGTTCGCGCTGCCCGCGATCGAGGTCGTGGGCAGCCGCGTCCGCGACTGGGACATCACGCTGCCCGACACGATCGCCGACAACGCGTCGTCCGGCATGTACGTGTTGGGCAACCGGCCGGTGCGGCTCGGCGACGTCGACCTGCGGCTGTGCGGGATGGTGCTCGAGCGGCGCGGCGAGCAGGCGTCCACCGGGACGGGCGCCGCCTGCCTCGGCCATCCGCTGAACGCCGCGCTGTGGCTCGCCGACACGATGGTCCGCGTCGGCCGCCCGCTGCGCGCGGGCGACACCGTGCTGACCGGCGCGCTCGGGCCGGTGGTGCCCGCCGCGCCCGGCGACGTGTTCGAGGCGCGCGTGGAGGGGCTCGGCGACGTGCGCGTCGCCTTCGGAAAGGAGGACGGCCGATGAGCGCCGACGTGCGGAAGGCCGACGTGCAGGAGCTCGCCACGACGCTGGAGGAGGCCGTCCGGGACCGCCGGGCGATCCCGAAGCTGACCGACGGCGCCGACCTGGACGTCGCGGCCGCGTACGCCGTGCAGCGCGAGGTGATCGAGCGCCGCACCCGGCGCGGGGAGCGGCTCGCGGGCGTGAAGATGGGCTTCACCAGCCGCGCGAAGATGGTCCAGATGGGCGTGGACGACGTCATCTGGGGCCTGCTGACCGACGCGATGCACGCCGAGTCGTCCGTGGACGTGTCGGGGCTGATCCACCCGCGCGTCGAGCCGGAGATCGTGTACCTGATCGGCCGCGAGGTGCGGTCGGTCGCCGAGGTCGAGTCGTGCGTCGCGGGCGTGGCCGTCGGCTACGAGGTGCTCGACTCCCGTTACCAGGGCTTCAAGTTCACGCTCCCGGACGTCATCGCCGACAACGCGTCCGCCGCCCGGTTCGGGTTCGGCGCCTGGCACGCGCCCCGGGACCTGTCGAACGCCGGGCTGCTGATGGAGATCGACGGGCGCCCGGTGCAGACCGGTTCGTCCGCCGCGATCCTGGGCGACCCCGTCCGGTCGCTGCGGGCCGCGGCCCGGCTCGCGCTCGGCGCGGGCATCCGGCTGGAACCGGGGTGGGTGGTGCTCGCGGGCGCCGCGACGGCCGCCGTCCCGCTGCCCGCGGGCGCGCACGTCCGGGTCACGGGGAGCGGGCTCGGCCGCGTGGAGGTGACGACCTGATGGCCGCGGCGAACGGCGACGCGATCCTGGTCGAGGGCAAGGCGAAGCCCCGCGGGCGGTTCCCGCACGTGAAGCGGGCCGGCGACCTGGTGTTCGTGTCCGGGACGAGCTCGCGGCGGCCCGACGGGACGTTCGCGGGCGCGTCCGCCGACCCGATGGGCGTCACCGACCTCGACATCCGCGCCCAGACCCGCGCGGTGATCGAGAACATCCGGGACCTGTTGGAGGCCGCCGGGGGCGGGCTCGCCGACGTCGTCAACGTCACCACGTACCTGGTGAACATGAACGACTTCGGCGGCTACAACGAGGTCTACGGCGAGTACTTCGACGAGACCGGCCCGGCCCGCACCACCGTCGCCGTCCACCAGCTCCCGCACCCGCACCTGCTCATCGAGATCTCGTGCGTCGCGCACATCCCTGCGACCGGCGAGGAGGCCGGAACATGACCCTTCCGCAGCTGACCTTCGGGCACCCGTTCAACTTCGAGAAGTGGATCGACGAGCACCGCGACCTGCTCAAGCCGCCGGTCGGCAACGTGCAGGTGTTCGACGACGCGGGCCTGATCGTCATGGTCGTCGGCGGCCCCAACCAGCGGACCGACTTCCACGACGATCCCAAGGAGGAGTTCTTCTACCAGCTCAAGGGCAACATGGTGCTGCGCGTCATGGAGGAGGAGGGACGCCCGCCCGTCGACGTGCAGATCAACGAGGGCGACGTGTTCCTGCTGCCGCCGCACGTCCGGCACTCCCCGCAGCGCCCCGAGCCCGGCTCGATCGGCCTCGTCGTGGAGATCCCGCGCCCGGAGGGCCTGCAGGAGGCGTTCGAGTGGTACTGCACCGAGTGCCACCGCCTCGTCCACCGCGTCGAGCTGCAGGTCCGCTCGATCGTCGACGACCTGCCGCCCGCGTTCGACCGCTTCCTCGGCGGCGACCGGACGTGCTCGCACTGCGGCGCCGTCCACCCGGGCAAGGTGTGGCCCGCGTCCATGATCCCGACCACGGCGCCCCGCGCCTGACGGCGCTCCCGCAGCGCCCACCCGACAGCTGCCCACCCGACAGCTCCCGACGGAGGCTCCGTGACAGTCATCGACGTCCACGCGCACGTCTTCCCCCGCCTCGGCCGCGCGGACGGCCGCGTCCTCGCCGACGAGGGCGAGCCGTGGCTGCGCGTCCACGGCGACGGCACCGGCATGATGATGAGCGGCGACACCGAGTACCGGCCCGTCGAGGAGGGCCTGTGGGATCCGGCGCGCCGGCTCGCCGACATGGACGCCGCCGGCGTCGACGTCCAGGCCGTGTCGTCCACCCCGCTGATGTTCGGGTACGGGGCCGACCCGTCCCGCGCCGCGGACTGGTGCGACCTGGTCAACGACCGCATCCTGGAGTACTGCGCCGCGGACCCGGCCCGGCTGCTCCCGCTCTGCCAGGTCCCCCTGCAGGACGCGGAGCTGGCCTGCGAGGTCGCGACGCGCGCGGCGGCCGCCGGGCACCGCGGCGTCCACATCGGCAACCACGTCGGCGACCGCAACATGGACGACCCCGGCATCGTCGAGTTCCTCGCGCACTGCGCGGACCTCGGCCTGCCGGTCCTCGCGCACCCGTGGGACATGCTGGGCGCCGACCGGATGCGCGGCCACATGCTGCCGTGGCTGTCGGGCATGCCCGCCGAGACGCAGCTCAGCATCCTCGGGCTGATGCTGTCCGGCGCGTTCGAGCGGATCCCCGAGACGCTGCGGCTGTGCTTCTGCCACGGCGGCGGCAGCTTCGCGTTCCTGCTGGGCCGCGCCGACAACGCGTGGCGGCGCCGCGACATCGTCCGCGCCGACTCGCCGCGGCCCCCGTCGGAGTACACCGACCGGTTCCACGTCGACTCCGCCGTGTTCGACCCGCGCGCGCTCCGGCTCCTGGTGGACGTCATGGGGACCGACCGCGTCATGCTCGGCACCGACTACCCGTTCCCGCTCGGCGAGCAGGACCCGGGCGCGACGATCCGGGCCTGCCCCGGCCTGGACGACGCCGACCGCGCCCGGCTGCTCGGCGGCAACGCGGCGGACTTCTTCGCGCGCGCCGCCGCGGCGGTCCTCGCCGAGGAGGGCGCCGCGTGAGCGCCGCCGAGGCCGAGGCCCTGCGCCTGGACGGCACCGACCCGGTGCCCGCGCTGCGCGACGAGTTCCTCGTCCCGCCCGCGCCCGGCGGCCGGTACGCGGAGGCGGCCTACTTCGCGGGCAACTCCCTCGGCCTGCAGCCGAAGGCGGTCGCCGGGCGGCTCCGCGAGGAGCTGGACGACTGGGCGCGGCTCGCCGTCGAGGGGCACACGCGGGCCCGCCGGCCGTGGGTCGACTACCACGAACTGCTCCGCGAGCCCGCGGCGCGGCTCGTCGGGGCGCTCCCGCACGAGGTCGTCGCGATGAACTCGCTGACGGTGAACCTGCACCTGATGATGGCGAGCTTCTACCGGCCGTCCGGGCACCGCACCCGCGTCGTCATCGAGGACGCCGCGTTCCCGTCCGACTCCTACGCCGTCGCCAGCCAGGCCGTCCACCACGGGCTCGACCCGGCGGCGGCGGTCGTCCGGCTGCGGCCCCGCGACGGCGAGGAGCACCTGCGCACCGAGGACGTCCTCGCGTTCCTCGAACGCGAGGGGGACACGGTCGCGCTCGTCATGCTCGGCGGCGTCAACTACCTGACCGGGCAGCTCATGGACATGCCCGCGATCACCAAGGCGGGCCGGGCGGCGGGCGCGGTCGTCGGCTGGGACCTCGCGCACGCCGCCGGGAACGTCCCGCTGCGGCTGCACGACTGGGACGTCGACTTCGCCGCCTGGTGCACCTACAAGTACCTGAACTCCGGGCCGGGGGCGGTCGCGGGCTGCTTCGTCCACGAGCGGCACGTGCGGGACGCGTCGGTGCCGAAGCTGTCCGGATGGTGGGGCACCGAGCCGTCCGTCCGGTTCCGGATGGACCCCGACATCGCCCCGCCCGCGTCCGCCGACGCGTGGCAGCTGTCGAACCCGCCGATCCTCGCGCTCGCGCCCGTCCTGGCGTCCCTGGAGATCTTCGACCGGGTGGGGATGGACGCGCTGCGCGCCCGGAGCGAGCGGCTGACCGGCTACCTCGCGGCGCGCCTCGCGCCCGTCGGCGGCGTCCGGGTGATCACCCCGGCCGACCCGGCGGCGCGCGGCAGCCAGCTGTCGCTGCGGGTCGCGGACGCGGGCGGGCTCGTGCGGCGGCTCGCCGAGGCCCACGGCGTCGTCGCGGACGCGCGCGAACCGGACGTCGTCCGGCTCGCGCCCGTCCCGCTGTACTGCACCTTCCACGACTGCCACCGCGCCGCCGAGGCCCTCGCCGACCTCGCCTAGCGGGGCGCGGTCTCGCCGGCCGCGGCGGGCTCGGGCGCGGCCGCCGTCCCGGGCCCGCCGCGCCCGTCCCGGACGCCGGTCGCCAGGCGCCCGGCGGACAGGGCCATCACCGCGACCACGCACGTGATCACGCCGAAGGCGGCGGGATACGACAGGCCCTCGGCGAGCCAGCCCGTGACGGCCGGGGCGGTCAGCACCGACAGGTAGGTGATGGTGGCGACGCCCGCGACGCCCTCGCCGGGCGTCCGGCCCCGGTCGCCCGCCGCCGCGAACACCAGCGGCAGGACGGTCGCGACGCCGACGCCGATCAGCGCGAAGCCCGCGATGCCCGGCACCGGGGTGCGGGCCGTCACCACCAGGACGCCGCCCAGCACCGCGGTCGCGCCGCCGTAGCGCACGACGCGGACCGGCCCGAACGCGCGGACGAGCCGGTCGCCGACCAGGCGCGTCGCCGCCATGAACGCCATGAACCCGGTGAAGCTCGCCGCCGCCACCCCGGGCCCGGCCCCGGCGACCTCGGTGAGGTAGACCGCCGACCAGTCGGCGCTCGCGCCCTCGGCGAACGTGGCGCAGAAGCCGACGAGGCCGATGCCGAGGACGGCGCGGTTCGGCAGCGTGTAGCGGCGCGGCGCCGGGGCGTCCGCCGCCGCCCGGTGCGCGAGCAGGCCCCGCCCCGCGAGGAGGCCCGCCGCGAGCAGGACGGCCGCCATCAGCCCGAAGTGGATCCGGGCGTCGACCCGCTCGTGCGCCGCCAGGACGCCGATGCCGCCCGCCAGCATGCTGCCGACGCACCACAGCCCGTGCAGCCCCGACATGATCGAGCGCCCGAGGTGCCGCTCGACGTTCACGGCGTGCCCGTTCATGACGACGTCCGACGTGCCGGCGGCCGCGCCGTACAGGAGCATCGCCGCGAACAGCCAGCCGGGCGCGGGCGCCAGCGCGGGCAGCAGCAGGACCCCGCACCACAGCCCGATGAGGAGGCGGACGGCGGGACGCTCGCCGATGCGGTGCGCGAGCCGGCTCGCGGTCGGCATGGCGAGGAACGCGCCGATGGACGGGCACAGCAGGGCGAGGCCGAGGACGCCGGGGCCGAGGTCGAGGCGGTGCTCGATCCACGGGATGCGGGTCGCGAGGGTCCCCGCCACGGCGCCGTGGACGGCGAAGACGGCGGCTATCGCGCGGTGGTGGCTCATGGCCCGAGAAACTAACAGGCAGCCTTCCTGATGAAAAGCGTTTTATCGGCAGGGAGCCTGACTAATATGGGCGCCGTGAAGACCGCCGACCCGACGATGGCCCGGGCGATCAACGACCGGCTCGCCCTCGACCTGCTGCTCGAGCACGGCCCGCTGACCGCCACGCAGCTGCGCACGCTGACCGGGCTGTCCCGCCCGACCGTCGCCGACCTGATCGAGCGGCTGCGGGAGAGCGGGCTGATCGAGCGGGCGGGGGAGACCGGCGCCGACCGGCGCGGGCCGAACGCCCGGCTCTACCGTCTCGTCGCCGGACGCGCGCACGTCGCGGGCGTCGACCTGCGCCGCGACGCCGTGCACGTGGTCGTCGCCGACGTCGCCGGGACCGAGACCCGCACCGTGACGCGGCCCCTGCCGCCCGCCCCCGACCTGCCCGCCTTCATCGACGGGGTGGTCGCCGAGGCCCTCGGCGCCGCCGGGGCCGGCCTGAGCGCGCACACCATCGTGCTCGGCACCCCCGGGCTCGTCCGGCCGCGCACCGGCCTGGTCACCGCGAGCGGCGTCCCCGGCGGGCGCGCCGACCTCGGCGGGGCGCTGGCGGCGCGCACCGGCGCGCGGGTAATCCTGGAGAACGAGGTCAACCTGGCCACGATCGCCGAGCACCGCGCCGGCGCGGCGGCGGGCCGCGCCGACTTCGCGCTGCTCTGGCTGGACGACGGGATCGGCGCCGGGATCGTCCTCGACGGACGGCTGCGGCGCGGCGCGTCCGGCGGCGCGGGCGAGGTCGGGCTGCTCAAGTTCGGCGGCACCGACTTCTGCGGCCTGCTGGAGACGTCCGCCGTCCGCGGCCTCCCCCTGGACGCGGTCGCGGAGCGCATCGCCCAGGGAGTGTTCGCGCTCGTCGCCGTCCTCGATCCCGGGCTCGTCGTGCTCGGCGGCGCGTTCGGCCGCGCGGGCGGCGACGAGCTGGCCGCCCTGGTCGCGGCCCGGCTCGGCGAGCTGTCCCCGGCCGACACCGAGGTCCGGGCCGCGGTCGTCGAGGGCGACCCGATCCTGCGGGGCGCGGTGCTGACCGCCCTCGACGCCGCCCGCGACGCCGTCTTCGGCCGCGCCGCGCCCTCCGGTCAGGCCCGGTAGGTCGCGGGGCCGATGCCGGCGATCCGCAGGACGAGCCGGTCGCGCGTCCGGTCGGGGACCTTCGCCAGCGTGGCCATCATCCGCGCGTCGCGGCCCGCGAGGTAGACGGCCGCGGGCCGCCGCGACGTCAGCGCCTTGACGATCGCCTTCACGACGCCGTCCACCGGCGCGCGCGACCCGTTCTCGACGAACTCGCCCATCTTGTCCGCGACCCCCCGGTACAGGCGCTGCGTCTCCGGGTCGCCGCGCCACCCCGCGACCCGCGCGGCGGCGCTCGCCTTGGCGAAGATCTCGGTCTGCGTCGACCCCGGCTCCACCAGGCTCACCGCGACGCCGAGCGGCCGCATCTCCAGCCGCAGCGCCTCGGTCACCGACGCCAGCGCCGCCTTCGACGCGGCGATCGGCCCGAACGTCGGCGCGCACATCCGGGAGCTGACGGCGCCGATGTTGACGATCCGGCCCCCGGCCGCGCGCAGCATCGGCAGCGCCGCCTGCGTCATCGCCACCTGGCCGATGACGTTGACGTCGAACTGGCGCCGCCACTCCTCCAGCGGCACCGTCTCGACCGGGCCCTCGACGATGACGCCCGCGTTGTTCACCAGCGCGTCCAGCCGCCCGCCGGTGCGGGCCCCGACCTCCTTGGCGGCGGCCTCGACCGTCTCCTCGTCGATGAGGTCGACGACGAGCGGATGGACGCCCGCGGGCAGCAGGCTCGTGTCGGAGGCGCGGCGGACGCCCGCGTACACCTCCCAGCCGAGGTCGTGCAGGCGGCGCACGGCGGCGGCGCCGATGCCCCCGGCGGCGCCCGTGATCAGAACGGTTCGAGTGCTCATGCCGCCATGCTCGGCGGGCGGCGCGTCCGGAGGAAGACTAGAGTTAACACTATTAACCGGACTGACAGGACGACGACGGGGGAGGGGGCGCCGCCGTGCCCGACGCGACCGCCGAGGCCAGGCGCAGGGAACTCGGCGGTTTCCTGCGCTCCCGCCGCCACCGGCTCGCCCCGCGCGACGCCGGCATCACCCCGGGCCCGCGCCGCCGCACGCCCGGGCTGCGCCGCGAGGAGGTCGCCGCCGCCGCCGGGGTCAGCCTCACCTGGTACACGTGGCTGGAGCAGGGCCGCGTCAACGGCGTGTCGCGGCAGGTCCTGGACGCCCTCGCCCGCGCGCTGCGGCTCGGCCCGGACGAGCACCGGCACCTCCTCGAACTCGCGGGCGACCCCGCCGCCGAACCGGCCGCGCCCGCCGCCGTCTCCGCCGAGGTCCGCGCCCTGCTGACGATGGTCGAGCCGAACCTCGCCCACGTCGTCACCCGCTGCTTCGACGTCGTCGCCTGGAACGCGCCCGTCGACGCGCTCTTCCGCGACATGCCCGACCCGCCCTCCGGCGAGGACCTCAACGTCGTCTGGATGATGTTCAACCATCCGTGGATGCGCGCCAGGTTCCCCGAGTGGGAGGCCGAGGCGCGCTGGCTCGCGGCGCTGCTGCGCAACGAGGCCGGCCGCCAGGCGGGGAACCCGCGGTTCCAGCGCCTCGTGGAGCGGCTCACCGCGACCAGCGCAGAGTTCCGCGAGTACTGGGGGAGCCACGACATCACGCCGTTCAGGCCGTCCGAACGCCACTACAGCCATCCCGCGATCGGGCGGGTCACGCTCCGCTTCATGAAGCTCAACGTGGAGAACGAGCCGGGCCTGAGCGTCCTCGTGCACTACGCGCCGGACGGCGGCGAGGCCGCGGCCGCCCTCGCCCGGCTGGCGGCGATCGGACGAACGCCGGCGCCCGCCCGCTGACCCGGCCACCCCGGGACCCCGGTCACGCTTTGGGCAGCCGCTCGCCCGTGCGCAGCCGGTCCAGGCCCAGCCAGATGAACTCCACCGCCATCTGCTCGGCCCGGTCCCGGGACGTGTCCGGATGCTCCAGCCACCACGACACCATCGACAGCATCGACCCGTACATCAGCGGGACGAGCAGCCGCGCCCGGTGCTCGTTCACCGCGAGGGCGGCGGGCGACAGCTTCGGGTCGGCGCGCCGCCGCCGCAGCAGCAGGTCCGCGAACGCGGTGCCGAGCCGGTCGCGCAGCTCCCGCAGTTCCGGTCCCACCTCGGGCTTGTCGAGGTGCCGGATGACCAGTGCCCACGCGTCCGGCTCCGCGGTGGCGTAGTCGAACAGCACCCGGATCATCGCCCGGATGCCCTCCCGCGAGTCGTGCTCGGCGAGCACCGCCGCGTTCAGCCGTCCGGTGAGCTCGGCGACGATCGCCTCGGTCACCTCGACGAACAGCTCCTCCTTGGACGCGAAGTGCTGGTACAGCAGCGCCTTGGACACCTGCGCCGCCGCCGCCACGTGCTCCATCTGCGTCAGGTGGTAGCCGCGGCGGCCGAACTCCGCCAGCGCCACCTGCAGCAGCTGCTCGCGCCGCCGGGCGTACGGCATCCGCCGCCGCACGCCCGGTGACGCGTCCCCCGTCGATCCGCTCATCTACTCGTTCGTCCGCCGATCGTTCACTCGCCGAGGTACTTGCCCAGCTCGGCCCGCGCCACGGACCGGACGTGCACCTCGTCGGGCCCGTCGGCGAGGCGCAGCGTCCGCAGGCCCGCCCACATGGCGGCCAGCGGGGTGTCGTCGCTGACGCCCGCGCCGCCGTGCACCTGGATGGCGCGGTCCACGACCTCGAGCGCGACGCGCGGCGCGATCACCTTGATCGCCGCGACCTCCGAGCGGGCGGCCTGCACCCCCTGCTTGTCGATCAGCCAGGCCGTCTTGAGGGTGAGCAGCCGCGCCTGCTCGATCGCCATCCGCGACTCGGCGATCTGCTCCCGGACGACGCCCTGCTTGGCGAGCGGGCCGCCGAACGCCTCCCGCGACATCGCGCGCTCGCACATGAGCTCCAGCGCCCGCTCGGCCATCCCGATCGCGCGCATGCAGTGGTGGATGCGGCCGGGGCCGAGGCGGGCCTGCGCGATGGCGAAGCCGCCGCCCTCCTCGCCGATCAGGTTCTCCACCGGGACCCGCACGTCGGTCAGCCGGATCTCGCAGTGGCCGTGCTGGTCCTGGTAGCCGAACACGGGCAGCGGCCGGACGATCTCGACGCCCGGGGCGTCGACCGGCACCAGCACCATCGACTGCTGCCGGTACGGGTGGCCGTCCGGGTCCGTCTTGCCCATCACGATCATGATCTTGCAGCGCGGGTCGGCGGAGCCGCTGATCCACCACTTGCGCCCGTTGATCACGTAGTGGTCGCCGTCCCGCTCGATGCGGGTCGAGATGTTGCGCGCGTCGGAGCTGGCGACGTCCGGCTCGGTCATCGCGAACGCGCTGCGGATCTCGCCGTTCAGCAGCGGCGCCAGCCACCGCTCCTTCTGCTCGGGCGTGCCGAACAGGTGCAGGACCTCCATGTTCCCGGTGTCGGGGGCCGCGCAGTTGGTGGCCTCCGGGGCGAGGTTGGGGGAGCGGCCCGTCACCTCGGCCAGCGACGCGTAGTCGGTGACGGACAGGCCGTGCGCCGGGTCGTCGGCGTCGGGCAGGAACAGGTTCCACAGCCCGCGCTTGCGCGCTTCGACCTTGAGGTCCTCGACGACCTGCGGCACGTGGTGCTCGCGGCCCGCGGCGCGCAGCTCGCGCCGCTGCTCGGCGTACACCGGCTCCGCCGGGTAGACGTGGGAGTCCATGAAGTCCTGGAGGCGCCCGAGGTGGTCCTGCGCCCGCTCGCTCAAACCGAAGTCCATTCCGCTAGAGTAACTGACGAGTCAGTTACTTTGGAGGGGAGTCCCCATGGGAGTCGACGGCAGCGGCTTCGAGGGCAGCGGCTTCGACGGCACGGGCAAGGTCGCGCTGATCACCGGCGGCGCCAACGGCATCGGGGCCGCGGTCGCCCGCCGGCTCGCCGCCGAAGGCGCCCGGATCGTGGTCGCCGACGTGGACGAGCGGGGCGGCGCCGCCCTCGCCGACGAGCTCGGCGGCGCGTTCGTCCGCTGCGACGTGCGCGAGCCCGCCGACAGCGAGGCCGCCGTCGCCGTCGCCGTCGACCGGTTCGGCGGGCTGGACGTCGCGTTCCTCAACGCGGGCGTCGCCGGGGGAGGCGGCGTCGGCGACGACTTCGACCCCGCCGCCTACCGCCGCGCCATGAGCATCAACCTCGACGGCGTCGTGTACGGCGCGCACGCCGCCCTCCCCGCGCTGCGCGCCCGCGGCGGCGGCGACATCGTCGCCACCGCCAGCATGGCCGGGCTCACCGCGACCCCGTTCGACCCCGTGTACGGCGCCAACAAGGCCGCCGTCGTCGGCCTCGTCCGCGCGCTCGGCCCGACGTACCTGCCCGAGGGCATCCGCGTGAACGCGCTGTGCCCGTCCTTCGCCGACACCGACATCCTCGAGGGCATCCGCGGGCATCTGAACGAGACCGGCTTCCCGATCCTGGAGGTCGCCGACGTCGTCGAGGCGTTCATGTCCATCCTCGCCGGCGACGGCGCGGGCGAGGCCTGGTACGTCGTCCCCGGACGGCCGTCCGAGCCCTTCCGCTTCCGCGGCGTCCCCGGCCCCCGCTGACCCGTCCGCCGACCAGAACGGAGACACCGAGAACCATGCGCGCCGTCCAGATCACCGAGTTCGGCGGTCCCGAGGTGCTGACCGTCACCGAGCTTCCCGACCCCGTCGCCGGGCCCGGGCACCTGCTCGTCGACGTCGCCCGCGCCGGGATCAACTACGCCGACACGCACCAGGCCGAGAACAGCTACCTCGCCGAGTCCACGCTGCCGATGGTGCCCGGCGGCGAGGTCGTCGGCACCACCCCGGACGGGCGCCGCGTCGTCGCGCTCGTCGGCACCGGCGGCTACGCCGAGAAGGCCGTCGCGCCCGAGACGCTCGCCTGGGACGTCCCCGACGCCGTCGACGACGTCACCGCCCTCGGCATGATCGTGCAGGGCGCGTCCGCGTGGGTGCTGCTGCGCCGCAACGTCCACCTGGCGCCCGGCGAGTCCGTCGTCGTGCACGCCGCCGCGGGCGGGGTCGGCACCCTCGCCGTCCAGCTCGCCAAGGCGTGGGGCGCGGGCCGCGTCATCGCCACCGCGTCGTCGGAGGAGAAGCGGGCGCTCGCCCTCGAACTGGGCGCCGACGTCGCCGTCGACGCGAACGAGCCGAACATGAAGGACGCGCTCATCGAGGCCAACGGCGGCCGCCGCGTCGACACCGTCCTGGAGATGACCGGCGGCACCGTCACCGACGAGAGCATGAAGGCCCTCGCCCCGTTCGGCCGCCTCGCGTTCTACGGCATGGCGTCCCGCAAGGAGCCGAGCCCGGTGCGGCCCGCCGCGCTGATGTCGCACTCCACGACGATCTCCGGCATGTGGCTCGCGCACGTCTTCCGGCTGCCCGGCGACGTCATGCGCACCGCCCTCACCGAGCTGTTCGGCCTCGCCGCGGACGGCCGGCTCCGGGTGGTCGGCGGCGGCGAGTACGGCCTCACCGAGGTCCGCCGCGCCCACGAGGACCTGCGCGCCCGCCGCACCACCGGCAAGCTCGTCCTCGACCCGTCCCGCTGAGGCCCGCCCCCGCCGGGGGAGGGCGGCTAGCCGCCGACCAGGCCGTTCTCGTACGCGTACACGACGGCCTGCGTGCGGTCGCGCAGCGCCAGCTTCGTCAGGACGTGCCCGACGTGCGTCTTCACGGTCTGCTCGGCCAGCACCAGCTCGGCCGCGATCTCCGCATTCGACAGCCCGCGGGCGATGAGCCGCAGCACGTCCCGTTCCCGGGGCGTCAGCCCGGCCGTCGCCTGCGGGCTCGGCCGCTGGTGCCGGCGGCGCCGCGCGAAGTCGCCGATCAGCCGCCGGGTGATGGACGGCGCCAGCAGCGCGTCGCCCCCCGCCACGACCCGCACCCCGTTCACCAGGTCGGCCGCGGACGCGTCCTTCAGCAGGAACCCGCTCGCGCCCGACCCGAGCGCCTCGTACACGTACTCGTCCAGGTCGAAGGTCGTGAGGACGAGCACCTTCGGCCGCGCGCCCGCCGGGTCGGCGTCCCCGTTCGCCTCGCCGAGGGGCGTGCCGACCAGCTCCGCGGTGGCGGCCAGCCCGTCCATCTCCGGCATCCGGATGTCCATCACGATCACGTCGGGATCGAGCTCGCGGGCCATCTCCACGGCCTCCCGGCCGTTCCCCGCCTGCCCGACCACCTCGATGTCCGGATCGGAGGACAGCAGCGCCGCGAGCCCGTCGCGGATCATCACCTGGTCGTCGGCGATCAGCACCCGAATCGTCACGACGCCACCTTACGGCGTCAAGGCGCCCGGCCGTCGATCAATCGTTGTCCCTGTACGGAAGTTCCGCGACGACCCGCCACCCCTTCGGGCCGTCCTCGCCCTCCCCGGCCCCCTCGCCGTCGATGGGGCCCGCCTGCAGGTCGCCGCCCAGCATCATCGCGCGCTCGCGCATCCCGACCAGGCCGTGGCCGCCGCCGTGCGACTCCGCGGGCGCGCTGCGCGCGCCGTCGTCGGTGACCGTGACCCGCAGCGACTCCGGCCCGTACCGCACCTCGATGTGCACCCGCGAGCCCGGCGCGTACCGGGCGGCGTTGCTGAGCGACTCCTGGACGATCCGGTACGCCGACAGGTCCACGCCCGCGTTCAGCGGCCGCGGCATCCCGGCGACCACGGTGGCGACCGACAGCCCCGCCCGGCGCGCCGTGGAGACCAGGTCGTCCAGCAGGGCGAGCCCCGGCTGCGGGGCGCGCTCGGCGCCCTCGTCGTCGGAGCGCAGCAGCCCCACCACCCGCCGCGTCTCGGTCAGCGCCTCGCGCGCCGCGTCCCGCACGACGCCGAACGTCTGCCGCGCCGCGTCCGGCAGCTCGGGGATCTTGTACGGGGCCGCCTCCGCCTGCATCGCGATCACCGACATGTGGTGCGCCACGACGTCGTGCAGCTCCCGCGCGATCCGGGCCCGCTCCTCCAGCACCGCCTGCCGGGCGAGGTCCTCGCGGTGCTGCTCCTCGCGGCGGCGCAGCTCCGCCATCGCCGAGTGCCGGCCGCCGACCGCGTCGCCGAACGTCAGCGCCAGCGCCGCGAGCCCGGCGAGGATCGTGCCGAACCAGCCGGGCGTCCCGAACAGCACCGCCGGCGCGAACACCCCCGCGATCGTGACCGCCCCCACGCCGACGGTCGTCTCCCGGTCGCAGCCGACCCCGACGAAGAACAGGATCACCACCATCGCCAGGATGGCCGTGACCGGCCACGGCATGAACACGTCGCCGGGCCGGACCAGGACGATCAGCAGCATCCCCGCCGCCGCCGTCCGCCAGGCCCGCAGCGGCCACCGCGCCGCGAAGATCAGCGGCGCGGCCTGCAGGACGCCGAGCGGCCAGGCGACGCCGGGGTCCATGTCGTCCGCGACGATGGAGATGGCGATCGACCCGGCGGTGAACCCGATCGTCAGGGCGAGCAGGAACGCCAGCAGGGGATAGCGCAGCGCCGGGTGCGCGGGCAGGAGCGTGACGCCCGGCTCGTCCCCGCCCGGCAGCACGGCGGAGCGCACCCCGGCCGTCAGCCGCGGCCGCCCCGCGTCGAAGTGGTCCGTCTCGTTCATTTGGAAGAAAGCCTAGGACGTGCGGTAACGGGCACGCCTGCACCTGTGGAGGGAGATCCGGACCGGCCCCCCGGTATCGGGCGGGGCCGCCGCGCCGCGGCGACGCGATCTTGCGCATGATCGCCGTCAGGACGGACACTGCGGACATGACGGACCTGAGGCATCCGATCTTCGCCCGGCTCTACCCGCGGATCGCCGCCGCGTCCGCGAAGGCGGGCGTGGACGCGCACCGCGCGGAGCTGCTCGCCGGCGCGTCCGGCCGCGTCCTGGAGGTGGGCGCCGGCCACGGGGCCAACTTCCCGCACTACCCGCCGGAGGTCACCGAGGTCGTCGCGGTGGAGCCGGAACCGCGCCTGCGCCGCGGCGCGCGGGACGCGGCCGCCCGCGCCCCCGTCCCCGTCTCGGTGCGTCCCGGGCGCGCCGAGGACCTCGGGCTGGACGCCGCCTCGTTCGACGTGGTCGTGGCGTCCCTGGTGCTGTGCTCGGTGCGCGACCCGCTCCGCGCGCTCGCCGAGATCAGGCGCGTCCTGAAACCGGGCGGCGAGCTGCGCTACTACGAGCACGTCCGGGGGGAGACGCCCCGCCAGGTCCGCTTCCAGCGGTTCGCCGACCTGGTGTGGCCGTTCCTGGCCGGGGGCTGCCGGCTGGCCCGTCCCACCGACGCGCTCATCCCGCGCGTCGGGTTCACCGTCCGCGCCGAGCGCCGATTCGCGTTCCCCGACTCCGGCCCGCCGAATCCGGCGTCCCCGCACGTCCTGGGCGTGGCCGTCCGGGACTGAGGACGGCCGCGCCCGCACGCGGACGGCGTCCCGCATAAGGTCGGCGCTCCCGGGAAGATCGCCGGGCATGACCGCATCGGACAGCGACGGCCCGGCTCCGGAGGAGTCGCCGCCCGGGCACGCCCCCTCCCACTCGGCCGCGACCGCCGCGCTCCTCGCGGGCGCGGCGGCCCTCGGCGGCTTCCTGTTCGGCTACGACTCCTCGGTGATCAACGGCGCGGTCGGCGCGATCGAGGACGAGTTCGGCCTCAGCGACTTCTCCGTCGGCTTCGTGGTGTCGTCGGCGCTGCTCGGCTGCGCCGTCGGCGCCTGGTTCGCGGGCCCGCTCGCCGACCGCCTCGGCCGCGTCCGGGTCATGCTGATCGCCGCCGTCCTGTTCGTGGGCAGCTCGCTCGGCTCCGCGCTGGCGATCGGCGCGGCCGACCTGACGTTCTGGCGGGTCGTGGGCGGCCTCGCGATCGGCGCGGCGTCGGTCATCGCCCCCGCCTACATCGCCGAGATCGCGCCCGCCGAGCTGCGCGGGCGGCTCGGCTCCCTCCAGCAGATGGCGATCGTGCTCGGCATCTTCGCCGCGCTGGTCGTCGACTACGTCATCGCGGAGGTCTCCGACGGCGGCGCCAGCGGCGAGTTCCCCTGGGGCGGGACGGCCTGGCGGTGGATGTTCGCCAGCGCGATCGTGCCCGCCGTCGTCTACGGGGTGATCGCGACGACCATCCCCGAGTCGCCGCGCTACCTGGTGAAGCGGCACGAGACGGCGCGGGCCCGCGACGTCCTGGCGAAGCTGATGAAGCCGAGCGAGGTGGACGCCAAGATCCGGCAGATCGGCCGGTCGATCAGCGCCGACCGGCCGGTGCGCCTGAGCGACCTGCGCGGGCGCACGTTCGGGCTGCTGGCGGTCGTGTGGGTCGGCATCCTGCTGTCGGTGTTCCAGCAGTTCGTCGGCATCAACGTGATCTTCTACTACTCGTCGTCGCTGTGGCAGGCCGTCGGCTACACCGAGAGCGACGCCATGTTCACCTCGGTGGTCAACTCGGTGGTGAACGTGCTCTTCACGCTGGTGGCGATCGCGCTCATCGACCGGGTCGGGCGGCGGCCGCTGCTGCTCGCCGGCGCCGCCGGGATGACGGCGTCGCTCGGCACGCTGGCCGTCTGCTTCTCCACCGCGACCGTGGTCGACGGGGAACCCGCGCTGGGCGACGTCGCCGGCCCGATCGCGCTCGTCGCGGCCAACGTGTTCGTCGCGTCGTTCGCCGCGACGTGGGGCCCGGTCGTGTGGGTGATGCTCGGCGAGATGTTCAACAACTTCATCCGCGCCGCGGCCCTCGCCGTCGCGACCGCGTCGCAGTGGATCGCGAACTGGATCATCACCACGACGTTCCCCGAGCTGTCCAGCGTGTCGCTCGTCCTCGCGTACGGCCTGTACACGCTGTTCGCCGCCCTCGCGTTCCTGTTCACGTGGCGGGTCGTCCCGGAGACCAAGGGCCGCGAGCTGGAGGACATGGACAAGCTCACCATGAGGGCCCGCGCGTGAGCGGCTCCGTCCGATACATTGGAGGCATGCGAGCCGTGTGCGGGAACGTCTTCGAGACGACGACGCCGGGTCATCCCCGGCGCCACGGCCGCATGTCCTGACATTGCACGCGGTGAGGCCCCGGGAGCGATCCCGGGGCCTCACCGCTTTCCGGGATCGCGCCGGAGCCCGCCCCCGGACGAAGGAGGCAGGCGAATGGACGAGCCGAAGGGGCGGGATGCGTCCGGCGGAGTTCCCGACTCGATAGCATCGGAACCCGCCGATCCCGAACCGTCATCGCGAGGAGTATCCGTGTCCACCGTGTCTGAGCTGCGCATCACCCTCGACGGGAGCGAACGGGTGGTTCCCGCCGGCTCGACCGCCGGGCAGGCCCTCGACGCCGACGGCCGCACCGTCATCGCGGCGCGGGTGAACGGCGAGCTGCGCGATCTCGCGGGCGAGCTGCACGACGGCGACAGCGTCGAGCCCGTGGAGATCGGCTCCGACGACGGGCGCGCCATCATGCGGCACTCCGCCGCGCATGTCATGGCGCAGGCCGTCCAGGAGCTGTTCCCCGAGGCGAAGCTCGGCATCGGCCCGCCCGTGGAGAACGGCTTCTACTACGACTTCGACGTCGCCGAGCCGTTCACCCCCGAGGACCTCAAGCGCATCGAGAAGAAGATGCGCGAGATCGTCAAGCAGGGGCAGCGGTTCGCCCGGCGCCCGGTGTCCGACGACGACGCCCGCGCCGAGCTGGCCGCCGAGCCGTACAAGCTCGAGCTGATCGGCCTCAAGGGCGGCGGCGCCGAGGACGCGGCCGAGGGCGCGAACGTCGAGGTCGGCGCCGGCGAGCTCACCATCTACGACAACCTCGACGCCAAGTCCGGCGAGCTGCGCTGGAAGGATTTGTGTCGCGGCCCGCACCTGCCGAGCACCCGCGTCATCCCGGCGTTCAAGCTGATGCGCTCCGGCGGCGCCTACTGGCGGGGCAGCGAGAAGAACCCGCAGCTCCAGCGCATCTACGGCACCGCGTGGGAGTCCCGCGAGAAGCAGGACGAGTACCTGAAGTTCCTCGAGGAGGCCGAGAAGCGCGACCACCGCAGGCTCGGCGCGGAACTCGACCTGTTCTCCTTCCCGCCGGAGCTCGGCAGTGGGCTGCCCGTCTTCCATCCCAAGGGCGGAATCATCCGCAAGGAGATGGAGGACTACATGCGGCGGCGGCAGCAGGAGGCGGGCTACGAGTTCGTCAACACCCCGCACATCACCAAGTCGTCGCTGTTCGAGATCTCCGGGCACCTGCCGTACTACGGCGACGACATGTTCCCGCCCTTCCTCCTGGACGAGGTCGAGTACCGGGTCAAGCCGATGAACTGCCCGATGCACAACCTCATCTTCCGGTCGCGCGGACGGTCCTACCGCGAGCTGCCGTTGCGCCTGTGCGAGTTCGGCTCGGTCTACCGGTACGAGAAGTCGGGCGTGGTGCACGGGCTCACCCGCGTGCGCGGCATGACCCAGGACGACGCCCACATTTACACCACCAAGGAGGAGATGGGCGACGAGATCAAGTCGCTGCTGGGCTTCGTGCTCAGCGTGCTGCGCGACTTCGGTCTCTCGGAGTTCTACCTGGAGCTGTCCACCAAGGACGACTCCGACAAGTTCATCGGCGAGGACGCCGAGTGGGCGGAGGCCACCGCGGCGCTGCGGCAGGCGGCCGAGGAGTCCGGCCTCGAGCTGGTCGACGACCCGGGCGGCGCGGCGTTCTACGGGCCGAAGATCTCGGTGCAGGCCAAGGACGCCATCGGCCGGACCTGGCAGCTGTCGACCATCCAGCTCGACTTCAACCAGCCGAAGCGGTTCGGGCTGGAGTACCAGGCGTCCGACGGCACCCGGCGGCAGCCGGTGATGATCCACCGCGCGCTGTTCGGCTCGATCGAGCGGTTCCTGGGCGTGCTCGTCGAGCACTACGCGGGCGCGATGCCGCCGTGGCTGGCGCCCGTCCAGGTCGTCGGGATCCCGATCGGCGACGCGCACGTCCCGCACCTGGAGAAGGTCGCCGGGGCGCTGCGCGAGCGCGGGATCCGGGTGGAGGTCGACACCTCCTCCGACCGCATGCAGAAGAAGATCCGCAACGCGCAGAAGCAGAAGATCCCCTACATGCTGCTGGCGGGCGACGACGACGTCGCCAAGGACGCGGTGTCGTTCCGCTACCGCAACGGGGAGCAGAAGAACGGCGTCCCGATCGGCGAGGCGGTCGAGGAGATCGCCGAGGCCGTCGAGGCCCGCGTGCAGATCTGAGGCCCGTGGCCCCGGGGGCGCCCCCGCCGTGTTCGCGCCCCCGGGGACGGTCCGGCCGGTCAGTCCCTGGCGAGCACGATCGGCTTGCCGTCGCGCGCCCCGACCGCCAGCAGCGTTCCCGTGCCGGGCACGCGCGCGAGGCCGTCGAGGTGCCGGCGAGCGCGATCGCCAGGGCGGCGGCGAGGACGGCGGACGCGTGCGTGGTTCGTGTGATCTTCACGACACGAGAATGCGCCGGGCGGCGCGTCCCGATCTTGTTCCGCGCATGACAACAAGCGGGTGCGGCGCGTGCCCCGCTCTGGACGCAATCACGGCATGCGTCAACGTGGTCTTCCGCGGGAGCGGCTGCTCGACGCGGCCCGCACGGTCGTGGAGGACGGGGACTGGGAAGACCTGCGGATCGCCCTGGTCGCCCGCGCGGCCGGCGTCAGCAGGCAGACCGCCTACAACGAGTTCGGGTCCCGGCTGGGGCTGGCGCGCGCGCTCGCCGAACGGGAGCTCGACGGGTTCGTCGGCGGCGTCCAGGAGCGGATGGAACGGCACGTCGACGACGTCCCGGCGGCGGTGGAGGCGGCCGTCCTGCACGCCCTCGCGGAGGCGGGCCGCCGGCCGCTGCCGCGCGCCGTCCTCGGCGCGGGCCGCACCCGCGACGACGACCTGCTCGGCCTGGCCACCCGGGGGTCCGACCTGCTGCTGCGGCGGCTCGTCGAGGCGTTCCGCGCCTACGCCGACGCGGTGTGGCCGGCGATCCCGGGCGAGGCGAAGAACCTGCTGGTGGAGTCGCTGATGCGGCTCACCGTCGGCCACGCGGTCGAGCCGCTGCACGCGCCCCACGAGGTCGCGAGGGGCATGGCCGAGCTGACCCGGCGGCTGCTGTCGCCGCCGCCGGACGGGCGGTGAGCGTCCGCCCGAATTGGTAGCCTTCACGCTCATCGTGCGGGAGCGGAGAGAGGGCTGGACGCGGATGAAGACCAGGAGGCCGGTGCGGAGCGGCCGGTCGATCTGGGGACGCGTCGCCGGGTACGGCGGCGCGGTCCTGCTCGTCGCGGCGGCCGTCGCGGTCCTGCTCGTCCCCCTGCTGGAGGACGACGGCCCCGCGGGCCCTGCGGGCGCCGGCGGGCCCGCGACCGGCGTGACGGCGCCGTCCAACGCGCCCACCCGGCACACCGCGCCGCCCGCGACGATCGTGACGCCCGGGGCGACCGCGCCGGGAACCGGCGGGACGCCCGGCGGCGGCCGGGGCGGCTCGCCCGGCGGGACGGGCGGGAACGGCGGGCCGCCGATGCCGGACGCGGGCGGCGGCACCGGCGCGTCCTGGTGCCCGCAGGGGACGGCCTTCTACCGGGCGACCGGCACGGGCGTCGACGTCGTGGTCGCGGTGGCGTCCAGCGGCGCCGTCCGGGCCGAACTGCAGATGCAGGGCGCCGACCCGCAGTCGCAGCAGACGACGATCCGGGGCGGCAGCCCGCACACGTTCCGCTTCGCGGGAGCGTCCCCGCAGCGGCTCGAACGCGTGAAGATCACCACCGTGTCGGTGGGCGTGGCGATGCAGACGTGCTACGCCCGCGCGGCGACCTGACCGGAGCCCCGCTCAGGCGGTCGGCCTGCGCACGTCCTCGACCGACACGTTGACGGCCGTGACGCGCATCCCGAGCATCAGCCCCGCCATCCGCGCCGCGTTCTCCTGCACGGCGCCCGCCACGTCCCTGATCACGCTGCCGTACGCGACGACGATGCCGAGGTCGAGCGTCACCGCGTCGTCGTGCATCCGCACGCGCACCCCGCCGTCGCCGTCCGCGTGCGGGGCGGCCAGCGCGACGACGCCGCGCACGTCCAGCGCGGCCAGTTCGGCGATCCGCGCGACCACCGCGTCCTCGATCGCGATGCGCCCGTCCACGCCCGTCCCGCCGTGCTCCGCCGGACGCGCGTCGCCGTGCGGGCGCGGGGACGGGACGGGCGGCGGCGCGGCGGACGTCCGGTCGCCCGCGAGCTCGGGGGAGGCGGGCGGCGGCGCGGACAGCGGGGTGCCCGGCGGGCCGGGCGGGCCGGGCGGGCCGGAGAAGAACCGCATCGGGCCGGTGTCCGGGCGCGCGGCCGGGCGGCCGGGCTCGGCGGGACGCTCGTCGGGCTCGCTCATGATCGCTCCCACGGGACGGGTCGGGGCCACCATCGTGCCCGACGCGGGCGGCGGGCACGGGCGGCGGACGGGACGGCGGATCATCATCGTGGCGGAACCCCGGGCACGGCGTCACGGAGCCCCGCGATCACCGGCGCGTCCGGGCCGCCCGCCCGAACCCGGCTGCGGCCCCGCGGGGGCGTCTCTCTATGCTGCTGGTCAGGCCGTGAACAAAAGGAGACCGCCGCCTTGACCGCAGAGCCGGAGGAGCCCGTGGAGCGCGTGGAGCGGCACGGGCGCGAAGAGCCGTCCGGGGCGGACCCCGGTGACCGGCGCAGCCCCCGCCTCGAGGAGGAACGGGGCGGGGCGGGCATGCCCGACAACTTCCAGCGGCTCTGGACCCCGCACCGCATGGCCTACATCAAGGGGACGGGCTCGGGGGACGGCTGCCCGTTCTGCGAGATCCCGAAGATGACCGACGAGGAGGGCCTCGTCGTGTCCCGGGGCGAGACCGTGTACACGGTGCTCAACCTGTACCCGTACAACTCCGGTCACCTCATGGTCGTCCCGTACCGGCACGTCGCCGACTACGGGGACCTGGACGAGGCGGAATACGTCGAGCTGGCCGAGTTCACCCGGCTCGCGCTGGCGGCGCTGCGCAAGGCGAGCGGCGCGCAGGGCTTCAACGTCGGGATGAACCTCGGGCTGGTCGCGGGCGCGGGGATCGCCGCGCACCTGCACCAGCACGTCGTCCCGCGCTGGGGCGGCGACACGAACTTCATGCCGGTGGTCGGGCACACCAACGTGCTGCCGCAGCTGCTGCGCGACACCCGCCGGATGATCGCCGACTGCTGGCCGGGCGGAGACTGATTGCCGCGCGCCGCGGCGGGCGGCGGGCCGCCGGTCCCGGCCGCCGCGCCCCCGCCGGGCGTCCGGGTCAGCCGGTCTCGTGCGACGCGGCGGCGACCTTCTCGGTCAGGTGGGACGGGAGCGGCTCGTAGCGCAGGAACGCGCGGCTGAACGTGCCGGTGCCGTGCGACATCGAGCGCAGGTCGATCGCGTACCGGACGATCTCGAGCTGCGGCACCTCCGCCTTGATCGCGGTGCGGCCGCCGGGGATCGCGCGGGAGCCGAGGACGCGGCCGCGCCGCGCGGTCAGGTCCGACATGACCGTCCCGACGTGCTCGTCGGCGATCAGCACGTCGACCTCGTCGACCGGTTCGAGCAGCAGGATCGGCACCGACGCCGCGGCGTCCTTGAGCGCCTGGGCGCCCGCCGCCTGGAAGGCCATGTCGGACGAGTCGACCGAGTGCGCCTTGCCGTCGTGCAGGGTGACCTTGATGTCGACCAGCGGGTACCCGGCGGACACGCCGCGCTCCATCTGGTGCCGCACGCCCTTCTCGACCGACGGGATGAACTGGCGCGGGATCACCCCGCCGACGATCCTGTCGACGAACTCGAAGCCCTCGCCGGACGGCAGCGGCTCGACCTCGATGTGGCAGATGCCGTACTGGCCGTGCCCGCCGCTCTGCTTGACGTGCCGGCCGAGGCCCTTGGCGGAGCCGCCGAACGTCTCCCGCAGCGGCACCCGCAGGTCCACCCGGTCGACCTCGACGCCGTAGCGGGCGTGCAGCCGCTCGATCAGCACCTCGGCGTGCGCCTCGCCCATGCACCACAGCACGAGCTGCCGGGTCTCGGAGTTGTTCTCCAGCCGCAGCGTCGGGTCCTCGGCGACGAGCCGGCCGAGCGCCTGGCTGAGCTTGTCCTCGTCGGCCTTGGAGTGCGCCCGGACGGCGACCGGCAGCAGCGGGTCGGGCATCGACCACGGCGCCATGATCACGGGGGAGCCGGGGTCGGAGAGCGTGTCGCCGGTCTCCGCGCGGGTCAGCTTGGCGACCGCGCAGATGTCCCCGGCGACGCACGACGACACCGTCCGCTGGGTCTTGCCGAGCGGCGAGGTGAGGGCGCCGACGCGTTCGTCGACGTCGTGGTCCTCGTGCCCGCGGTCCTCGAGGCCGTGCCCGGACACGTGCACGACGGTGTCGGGCCGCAGCGTCCCGGAGAACACCCGGACGAGCGAGACGCGGCCCACGTACGGGTCGGAGGTGGTCTTGACGACCTCGGCGACCAGCGGCCCGTCCGGATCGCAGGCGACCTCGCGGGGCGGGCCGCCCGCGACCGGCGTCACCGTCGGGATGCCGTGCTCCAGCGGCGACGGGAACGCCTGGGTGATGACCTCCAGCAGCTCCTGCATGCCGATCACCGGGCCGGGGTGGTCGCCGTGCGGCACCGACGTCGCCAGCACCGGGTAGAAGCTGCCGCGCGCCACCGCGGTCTCCAGGTCCTCGATCAGCGCTTTGACGTCGATCTCCTCACCGGACACGTACCGGTCCATGAGGGTCTCGTCCTCGCTCTCCTGGATGATCCCCTCGATCAGCGCGGCGCGCTGCTCGGCGATCTGCTCCAGGTAGCGCGGGTCGGGCTCGCACTCGGTGCGCCGCCCGGTGGAGTAGTCGAGGCAGCGCTGCGTCAGCAGCCCGATCAGCCCCGTCGGGCCGCCGTCCCCGTCGGTGGGGAAGTAGACCGGGGCGACGCCCTCGCCGAAGGCGTCCTGGCAGGCCAGGACG
The DNA here is from genome assembly GCF_040679555.1 of Spirillospora sp. NPDC052242. Classification (NCBI taxonomy): domain Bacteria; kingdom Bacillati; phylum Actinomycetota; class Actinomycetes; order Streptosporangiales; family Thermomonosporaceae; genus Spirillospora; species Spirillospora sp. NPDC052242. Next base: position 59,198 of record NZ_JBFAUZ010000025.1, on the reverse strand, counting down.
GTGTCGTCGTAGTCGCCGCGCTGCTGGTCGATCTTGCTGATGACGACCGCGCGCGGCATCCCCACCGCGGCGCACTCGTCCCACAGCATCCGGGTGAGCCCGTCGATGCCGTCCACCGCCGAGATCACGAACAGCGCGGCGTCCGCGGCGCGCAGCCCGGCCCGCAGGTCCCCGACGAAGTCGGCGTATCCCGGCGTGTCGATCAGGTTGATCTTGACGCCCGCGTGCTCGAGCGGGGCGAGCGCGAGGTTGACCGAGCGCCGCCGCCGCAGTTCGGCCTCGTCGAAGTCGCTGACGGTGGTGCCGTCCTCCACCCGGCCGGCCCGCTGGATCGTGCCGGTGGCCGCGAGCAGCGCCTCGACGAGGGTCGTCTTGCCCGCCCCGGAATGGCCGACCAGCGCGACGTTGCGCACCTTGTCGCACCCGCCGGCCTCCGGTGCCCTGCCGGCGCCCCCGGTGTGGCCTCCCTTGTCCGCCATGGCTACCTCCTCGGACGGTCTCCGCGCGGATCTCGCGCGCAGGCCCGCGTACGGTGGGGCCCGGGCCCGGCGGCCCGGCCCCGACGTCCGAGTGCGGCGTGCGGCCTCGTCCTCGGCGTGACCGACGTCACACCCGTGTCAACACCTTTTCCCGGGATCCGCGGGATCACAAGAGGTGAACGGCAAACAACGCGAATCCGTCGCGAACGAAACGCGACGAACCGGAGGGAACCGGTCGCCCGAGGTCCGCCCCGCGGGCCGCGCCGGACGCACGTCCGGGCGGGTGCGGGACGAACACGGAGCGCGCCGGGGCGCACTACGATGGGCGCGCTGCGGGAGCCCGCGGGGGGCCTTCACCAGACACACGAGAACGGACGGCGATGCTCAACAAACTGAGGCCCGCGCTCGGGCGAGTCCTGACGCCCATCGGGCAGGCGGTCGCGCGGACGGGGGTCTCGCCCAACGCCATCACCATCATCGGTACCGCCGGCGTGGCCGCCGGCGCCCTCGTGCTGTTCCCGCGCGGCGAGTTCTTCTGGGGCACGATGGTGATCACCGCCTTCGTGCTGTTCGACATGCTCGACGGCGCGGTCGCCCGCGTCACCGGGAAGATCTCCCGCTTCGGCGCCTTCCTGGACTCCACGATGGACCGGGTCGCCGACGCCGCGATCTTCTCCGGGCTGATGATCGGCCTGTACCGGGACGGGCAGGAGGCCCTCGCGGGCGTCGCGCTCTACTGCCTGGTGTCCGGGGTCGTCGTCTCCTACGCCAAGGCCCGCGCCGAGGGACTCGGCTACACCTGCAACGTCGGCATCGCCGAGCGCGCCGAGCGGCTCATCGTCGCGCTCGTCGCCGCCGGCTTCTCCGGCCTCGGCGTCCCCTACATCCTGGCCGTCGCGCTGTGGGCGCTGGCGGCGCTCAGCACCGTCACGGTCGGGCAGCGGTTCGCGACCGTCTACGCCCAGGCGAAGGCCGACCCCGCGCCCGTCCCGCCGGGCGGCGAGCCCGCCGAACCCACCGAACCCACCGAGCCCGCCGCGGGCGGTGCGACCGCCGCCGACCGGCCGGACGACGCCCCCCGGCGCGGCGGCGACGGCCCCGGCGCGCGGGCCGCCGCGAACGCCGGCGCGGAGCGGCGACGATGAAGGTCCCGTACCGCGACGAGGCGGCGGACGCCGCCTACGCGATCGGCTGGACGGTCGTCCGCAAGATGCCCGAGCGGGCGGCGCGGCTGGCGTTCACCGCCATCGCCGACCGCACCTGGCACCGGTACGGCGCCGGGGTGCGGCAGCTCGAGCGGAACCTGTGCCGCGTCCTCGGCAAGGACGCCGTCGACGACGAGGTCCGCGTCCTCAGCAAGAAGGTCATGCGGTCCTACTTCCGCTACTGGCTGGAGGTCTTCCGGCTCCCCGAGTACGACCGGGAGCGGATCGTCGGGAAGATGCGCGTCACCGGCGAGAAGAAGATCTTCGCGAACCTCGAGGCGGGACGGGGCGTGATCCTCGCCCTCCCGCACATGGGCAACTACGAGCACGCCGGCGCCTGGCTCGTCCACCAGGGGCACCCCTTCACGACCGTCGCCGAACGGCTCAGGCCCGAGTCGCTGTTCGACCGGTTCGTCGAGTTCCGGGAGGGGCTCGGCATGGAGGTCCTCGCGCACAAGGGCGCCTCCGCCTACGGCCGGATGGCGCGGCGGCTGCGCGAAGGACGCCCGGTCTGCCTCGTCGTCGACCGCGACCTCACCGACAGCGGCGTGGACGTCGAGTTCTTCGGCGCGACCGCCCGCATGCCCGCCGTGTCCGCCGCCCTCGCGATCCAGACCGGCGCCGCGCTGATCCCCGTCACGCTGTGGTACGAAGGGGAGTACTGGGCGGCGCGCGTGCACGAGGAGATCCCCGTGCCCGCCGAGGGCGCCAGACAGGAGAAGATCCGCGCCATGACCCAGGAGCTCGCGGGCGTCTTCGAGGAGGGCATCGCCGCCCACCCCGAAGACTGGCACATGCTGCAGAAGGTGTGGCTGGACGACCTGCCGGGGAGCCCGGCGGAGGCACCCCGATGAGGGTCGGCATCGTCTGCCCCTACACCTGGAACGTCCCGGGCGGCGTCCAGCGGCACATCGCCGACCTCGCCGAGGCGCTGATCGCCCTCGGCCACACCGTCTCGGTGATCACCCCGGCCGACGACGACGCCGACCTGCCCCCGTACGCGGTCCCGGCCGGGCGCGCCGTCCCCGTCCCCTACAACGGCTCGGTCGCGCGGCTGGCGTTCGGGTTCCTGTCGTCCGGCCGCGTCCGGCGGTGGATCCACGACGGCGGCTTCGACGTCCTGCACGTGCACGAACCGGCCGCCCCCTCGCTCGGGCTGCTGGCCTGCTGGGCGGCGGACGGCCCGATCGTCGGCACGTTCCACGCGTCCTACGAGAAGTCCCGCGTGGTGTCGGTCACCGCCCCGATCCTGCAGAGCGCACTGGAGAAGATCACCGGGCGGATCGCGGTGTCGGAGGCGGCCCGCACCACGCTCGTCGAGCACCTCGGCGGCGACGCCGTCCTCATCCCCAACGGGGTCGCCACCGAGCGGTACGCGATGGCCGACCCGCTGCCCGGCTGGCCCGGCCGCGCCGACGGCTCCGGGGACGGCTCCGGCGAGCAGGCGATCGGCTTCCTCGGCCGCATGGACGAGCCCCGCAAGGGCCTGCCGGTGCTGCTGCGCGCCTTCGAGATCCTCGGCCGCGCCCGCCCCCGCCTGCGGCTGCTGATCGCCGGGCCGGGCGACGCCGACGACGTCCTGTCCCGCGTCTCCCCGGAACTGCGCGACCGGGTCGTCCTGCTCGGCATGGTCAGCGAGGAGGACAAGGTCCGCGCCTACCACTCGGTGGACGTCTTCGTCGCGCCGAACACCGGCGGGGAGAGCTTCGGGATCGTCCTCGCCGAGGCGATGGCGGCGGGCGCCCCCATCCTCGCCAGCGACATCGAGGCGTTCGACCGGGTGCTGCGCGGCGGCCGCGCCGGGGCGCTGTTCCCCACCGGCGACCACGAGGCCCTCGCCGCGGCGGCCGCCGACCTGCTCGACGATCCGGCCCGCCGCAAGCAGCTGTCCGCGGAGGCCCGCGCCGCCGTCCGCGACTACGACTGGTCGGCCGTCGCCCGCGACGTGCTGAGGGTGTACGAGACCGTCTCCCTCGGCCACGCCGGCGTCGTCGAGTCCGGGCCCGGGGCCTAGGGGAGCGTCGGATGCCCGACTGGATCATCGACGTCCTGTTCTGGATCGCCGTCGCGTTCCTGCTCGCCGTGTACGTGTCCTGGCGCGCGACCCGCCTCGACCGGCTGCACGTCCGCGTCGAGACGGCCCGCGCCGCGCTCGACGCCGCGCTCGTCCGGCGGGCGGCCGCCGCCCTCGAGCTCGCGGCGTCCCGGCTGCTGGACCCCGCGACCAGCCTGGTCCTCGCCACCGCCGCGCACGAGGCCCGCACCGCCGACGCCGAGCACCGCGAGTTCGCCGAGAGCGACCTGTCGCGGGCGCTGCGCGCCGTCGTCGACCAGCCCGGCTTCGTCGACGCCCTCACCGGCCGCGGCGACGGGGACGGCAGGGCGGTGCTGGAGGAACTGTCCTCCTCCGCCGCGAAGGTCGCCTACGCCCGCCGCTTCTACAACGACGCGGTCTCGCAGGCCCGCATCGCGCGCCGCAAGCTCCTGATCCGGGCGCTGCGGCTCGCCGGGCGGGCCCCGCTGCCCGGCTTCTTCGAGATCGACGACGACCCGCCCGGCATCTGACCGGGGACGCACCGGCCGGACGACCGGACGTCCGGACGCGCCGCCCGGACGGGGCACGGCGCGCGCTTCGCTACCCTCTGGCGCAGATCTCGCGAAGGAGGGGTCAGCGTGCGCACTTCCCGAGGCGGCACCGCCGCCGGCCGGACGGCCGCGGGGATCGGGGCGCTCGTCGCGGCCGCCGCGCTCGCCGCGTGCTCCGGCGGGGACGGGGGCCGGCGGGCCGAACCGCCGAGCGCGCCGGGCGGCCGGGACGGCGCCGGGACGTCCGCGAGCCCCGGCCTGCCGTACCACCCGTTCGACGGCGGCACCGACGGCCCGCGCGGCCCGGTCCTCGCCGTGAAGATCGCGAACACCGAGGCGGCGCTGCCGCAGTCCGGCGTCCGGGACGCCGACATCGTCTACGTCGGGCAGGTCGAGGGCGGCGAGACCCGGCTGATGACGGTGTATTCGTCGAAGCTGCCCGAACGCGTCGGGCCCGTCCGCAGCGCCCGGATCTCCGACCTGTCGATCCTGGCGCAGTTCGGGCGGCCCGCGTTCGCCTTCTCCGGCGTCCAGAGCAAGATGAAGAAGGACGTCCGGCAGGCGCCCTCCTACGACGTCTCCCAGGAGAACGGCGGATCCGCCTACTTCCGGGCGGGACCGAAACCGATTCCGTACAACCTCTACGCCGACCCGCGCGACCTGCTGAAACTCGCTCCCGAGGCCACCGGTCCGCGCGACATCGGCTTCCGCTTCGGGCCGGCCCCGGCAGGCGGCGAGCCGACGAAGTCGTTCACCGCGCAGTGGCCCTCGGCGACCATGGGCTTCACCTGGTCGGCCGAGGAGAAGCGCTGGCTCGCGAGCTTCGACGGCCGTCCCGACGTCGCCGCCGAGGGCGGCAGGCTCGGCGGCGCCACGATCGTCGTCCAGTACGCGAAGACGACGCGCTCGAAGTTCCACGACTCCCTCGGCCACTACACGCCGCTGATCCGGACGACCGGTACCGGTCGCGCGCTCGTCCTGCGCGACGGCAAGGGGTACGACGCCCGCTGGTCACGGCCGTCCGAAGGGCAGGGGACGACCTTCACCACCGCGGACGGGAAGCCGATGACGTTCGCGCCCGGCCAGGTCTGGGTCGTGCTGGTCAACGAGGGCGGCCCCGTCATCCCCTGAGGACGCGCCCGTTCGCCGGGGCCGCGCCGCTCGACGGAAGGCCCGGAAACGCGCGTCCGGCCACGGATCCGACGACCTGTAAACCGGACGTCCCTCGCGTTGACGGTCTGCCGGGTCCAGAGGCGGCACAAGCAGGCAATATCATGGAAAGCGACTAGTCGTTCGCTCACGTGAGGATTTGCCCGTGTCCACTTCCAGCCCCGCTTCCCAGAACACCGCGCCGGAGACCGGGACCGCCCGGGTCAAGCGCGGCATGGCGGAGATGCTCAAGGGCGGCGTGATCATGGACGTCGTCACGCCCGAGCAGGCGAAGATCGCCGAAGACGCCGGCGCCGTCGCCGTGATGGCCCTCGAGCGGGTCCCCGCCGACATCCGCGCCGAGGGCGGCATCTCCCGGATGAGCGACCCGGACATGATCGACGGGATCATCAGCGCCGTGTCGATCCCGGTCATGGCCAAGGCCCGCATCGGCCACTTCGTCGAGGCGCAGGTGCTGCAGGCGCTCGGCGTCGACTACATCGACGAGTCCGAGGTGCTCACCCCCGCCGACTACGAGAACCACATCGACAAGTTCGCGTTCACCGTCCCGTTCGTGTGCGGCGCGACCAACCTCGGCGAGGCGCTGCGCCGCATCACCGAGGGCGCCGCGATGATCCGCTCCAAGGGCGAGGCGGGCACCGGCGACGTCTCCAACGCCACCACCCACATGCGCCAGATCCGGCAGCAGATCCGCAGGCTGCAGACCCTGCCCGAGGACGAGCTGTACGTGGCGGCCAAGGAGCTGCAGGCGCCCTACGAGCTGGTCAAGGAGGTCGCGCAGGCCGGGAAGCTGCCCGTCGTGCTGTTCACCGCCGGGGGCATCGCCACGCCCGCCGACGCCGCCATGATGATGCAGCTCGGCGCCGAGGGCGTCTTCGTCGGGTCCGGGATCTTCAAGTCCGGCAACCCCGCCCAGCGCGCCGAGGCGATCGTGAAGGCCACCACCTTCCACGACGACCCCGAGGTCATCGCCAAGGTCTCCCGCGGCCTCGGCGACGCGATGGTCGGCATCAACGTCGCGTCCCTCGGCGAGGACCAGAAGTTCGCCGGCCGCGGCTGGTGACCCGCTGACCCGCTGACCGGCCCGGAGGCGATCGCCGCACGGCGATCGCCTCCGGCCCCTCCACAGCGCGTCATTCCGGGGTTACGCTTGCGGCGCGGCCGGTGCGGGACCGGGCGCACGGCGCGATCCCGCGGGCGGTGCCCGGCCGCGGGAGGGGAGAGCATGGCTTGGTCGGTCGCGCTGGCCTGTGCGAGCGCCGGGGAACCCGCCGACGTCTTCCGCCCCGGCCTGGAACCCGATCCGGACGCCGCCGCGCGCATCGCCCGCGGCCTGCACCCGGCGGGCGCCCTCACCGCGACCGGCGACACCGTCCTCGACTTCGCCCTCTGGCCCTACGAGGACGAACTGTTCGTCGGGGCCTTCGGCGCCGCCCGCGCCGAGCGGGCGCTGCTGGTGTGCGACCGCCGGCTGTTCCGCCTCGACGACGATGCCCGCCGCGTCGCCGACGCCACCGCCGCCGCGCTGCCCGGCGCCCGCTGCGGCGTGCTCGTCCTGCACAGCGTCGTCCGCGGCTGCTGGTTCCGCTGGTACGAGGACGCCGAGCTGCGCCGGGACGTCTTCCTCACCGCCGACGACGGCGTCATCGTCGACCAGGGCGCCCGGCTCCCCGCCGAGCGCCCGTTCTGGCACGCCCTCGACGCCGGCGCCCCGGACGTCCCGCTGCCGTTCGACCCCGAGGAGTTCGGGCTCGCGCTCGCCGCCGCCCACATGTTCGGCCGCGGCATCGCCGACCGCGGCAAGGACGGCTTCCTGCCCCTGGAACTGCCCCTGCGCCGCTTCAAGCTCGGCGCCCGCGACCGCGCCGGAACCGGCGACGCCCGGTGACGCGGAGGGCCCGCGCCGGGAAGACGCGCGCCTGACCGGGGCGTTGGACAAAGCGTCCAGACGACGGAACGTCTAGGGTTGGTCCGTCCGCATCCCCCGGAAGGTTCATTTGTGACTGCCGTACCGACCATCGGCGTCCTGGCCCTGCAGGGCGACGTGCGCGAGCACGCACGCGCCCTCGAACAGGCCGGGGCCCGAACCCTGAACGTGCGCCGCGCCGCGGAGCTGGAGCGGGTCGACGGACTCGTCCTGCCCGGCGGGGAGTCCACCGCCATCTGGCGGCTGGCCCGCGCGTTCGACCTGCTGGAGCCGCTCCGCAAGCGGATCGAGGCGGGCATGCCCGCCTACGGCTCCTGCGCCGGCATGATCATGCTGGCCGACCGCATCCGCGACGGCGCGGCCGGCCAGGAGACCATCGGCGGGATCGACATGACCGTGCGGCGCAACGCCTTCGGCCGGCAGGTCGACTCGTTCGAGTCCGACGTGCCGCTGGCCGGGATGGGCGACACGCCGTACCACGCCGTATTCATCCGCGCCCCCTGGGTGGAGTCCACCGGCGACGCCGTCGAGATCATCGGCCGCGCCGAGGGCGGTCCGAACGCCGGTAGGATCGTCGCCGTCCGCCAGGGCCGGCTGATGGCCACCGCGTTCCACCCGGAGCTGACGGGCGACTTCCGCGTGCACCACTACTTCGCCGATCTGGTGCGCCGGGCGATGGTTGAGGAGGATTGAGATGTCCGGCCATTCCAAATGGGCGACGACCAAGCACAAGAAGGCGGCCCTCGACGCCAAGCGGGGCAAGCTCTTCGCGAAGCTGATCAAGAACATCGAGGTGGCGGCCCGCACGGGCGGCGGCGACCCCGACGCCAACCCCACCCTGTACGACGCCATCTACAAGGCGAAGAAGAACTCGGTCCCCAACGACAACATCGAGCGCGCGCGCAAGCGCGGCGCCGGTGAGGAGGCCGGGGGCGCCGACTGGCAGAACATCACCTACGAGGGCTACGCGCCCGGCGGCGTCGCGGTGCTCATCGAGTGCCTCACCGACAACCGCAACCGCGCCGCCTCCGAGGTCCGCGTCGCGCTGACCCGCAACGGCGGCTCCCTCGCCGACCCGGGCTCGGTGTCGTACATGTTCAACCGCAAGGGCGTCGTGATCGTCCCGAAGAACGGCACCAGCGAGGACGACGTGATGATGGCCGTCCTCGACGCCGGCGCCGAGGAGGTCAACGAGCTCGACGAGGAGAACTTCGAGGTCGTCAGCGAGGCCGGTGACCTCGTCGCCGTCCGCACCGCCCTCCAGGAGGCCGGGATCGACTACGAGTCGGCGGAGAGCAAGTTCCTGCCGAGCGTCACGGTCCCCCTCGACGAGGAGAACGCGAAGAAGGTCTTCCGCCTGCTCGACGCCCTCGAGGACAGCGACGACGTCCAGGACGTCTACGCGAACTTCGACGTCCCCGACGACGTCCTCGCCGCCTTGGACTAGTTCCGAGGAGCGGCGCCCGCAGCCTGATCGCGGTGCTCCCGGACGCCGCCGCGCACCCGACCGCGCGGCGGCGTTCGCGCGTCCCCTCGGGAGCGGCCCCGCGGGCGTGCCCGTCCGGTGACACACGCGGGCGGGCGCTGCGCGATGTCGGCGCGGATTGGTAGCGTTGGCGGCCCGAACAGATGATCGAGAGGGGCGGCCGTGCGGGTGATGGGGGTGGACCCCGGGCTCACCCGGTGCGGGGTCGGCGTCGTCGACGGCGCCCCGGGCAGGCCGCTCCGGCTGGTGCACGTGTCGGTCGTCCGCACCGGCCCCGACGAGGACCACGCTTTGCGGCTGCTCGGCGTCGAGCGGGGCATCGAGGCCCTCATGGACGAGCTGCGCCCCGAGGCCGTCGCCGTGGAGCGGGTGTTCTCGCAGCACAACGTGCGGACCGTCATGGGCACCGCGCAGGCCGCCGGCATCGCGATGCTCGCCGCCGCGCGCCGCGGCCTGCCGGTCGCCCTGCACACCCCCAGCGAGGCCAAGGCGGCCGTCACCGGCAACGGCCGCGCCGACAAGGCGCAGGTGACGAAGATGGTGACGCGGCTGCTCGCGCTCGACGCGGCGCCGAAGCCCGCCGACGCGGCCGACGCGCTCGCCCTCGCCATCTGCCACGTGTGGCGCGGCGGGGCGGCGCGGCAGCCCGCGCACGCGTACCGGTCGCGGATCGAGGAGGCGGCCCGGGCCGAACGCGAACGGCTCGCCGCCCGCAGAACAGGAGGGACCGTCCAGTGATCGCCTTCGTCAGCGGCGAGGTGGCCGCCGCCGGACCCGACGGCGCGGTGATCGACGTGCACGGCGTCGGCTTCGCGGTGCAGTGCACCCCCGCCACGCTGGCCGGGCTGCGCGTCGGCGACAAGGCCCGGGTGCCCACGTCGCTGGTCGTCCGGGAGGACTCCCTGACCCTCTTCGGGTTCGCCGACGACGACGAGCGGGCGGTGTTCGAGCTGCTGCAGACCGCGAGCGGCGTCGGTCCCCGGCTCGCGCTGGCGATGCTGGCGGTGCACACCCCGAACGCGCTCCGCCGGGCCGTCGCCGCCGAGGACCTCACCGCCCTCACCAAGGTGCCCGGCATCGGGAAGAAGGGCGCGCAGCGCATCGTGCTCGAACTGAAGGACCGCCTCGGCGGCCCGGTCGGCGACGGCGCCGACGACGTCCGGGCGCCCGTCCGGGCCGAACCGTGGCGGGAGCAGGTGCAGATGGGCCTGATCAACCTCGGCTGGTCGGCCAAGGACGCCGACGCGGCCGTGGACGCGGTCGCCGCCGACCTCGACGGCGCGGAGACGCCGCCCGTCGCGACCCTGCTGAAGTCGGCCCTGAAGAAGCTGAGCAAGTGAGCGAGGACGAGCGGCTCGTCTCGGCGGCCGCCGACGGGTCCGAGGAGCAGGTCATCGAGGCCGCGCTGCGGCCGAAGAAGCTCGGCGACTTCGTCGGGCAGGAACGGGTCCGCGAGCAGCTCGCGCTGGTGCTGCACGGCGCGCTCGGGCGCGGCCGGACGCCCGACCACGTGCTGCTGTCCGGCGGGCCCGGCCTCGGCAAGACCACCCTCGCGATGATCATCGCGGCGGAGCTGGGGCAGCCGCTGCGGATCTCCTCCGGCCCCGCCATCGAGCGGGCCGGCGACCTGGCGGCCGTCCTGTCGACGCTGGCGGAGGGCGAGGTCCTGTTCATCGACGAGATCCACCGGCTGGCGCGGCCCGCCGAGGAGATGCTCTACATGGCGATGGAGGACTTCCGCGTCGACGTCGTGGTCGGCAAGGGGCCCGGCGCGACCGCGATCCCCCTCGACATCGCCCCGTTCACCCTGGTGGGGGCCACGACCCGCGCCGGGATGCTGCCGGGCCCCCTGCGCGACCGGTTCGGGTTCACCGCCCACATGGACTTCTACGAGCCCGCCGAACTGGAGATCATCGTCCGGCGCTCGGCGGGCCTGTTGGGCGTGGAGATCACCGATGAGGCCGCCGCGGAGGTCGCCGGGCGCGCCCGCGGCACGCCCCGCATCGCGAACCGGCTGCTGCGCCGCGTCCGCGACTACGCCGAGGTGCGCGGCGACGGCACCGTCACCCGGGAATCGGCGCGGACGGCGCTGTCGTTGTACGAGGTGGACGAACGAGGTCTCGACCGGCTCGACCGCGCCGTGCTCGGATCCCTGCTGCGCAAGTTCGGCGGCGGCCCCGTGGGGTTGTCGACGCTGGCCGTCGCGGTGGGGGAGGAGCCGGAGACGGTCGAGGTGGTCGCGGAGCCGTTCCTGGTGAGGCAGGGTCTGCTGGCCCGGACGCCGCGCGGCCGGGTAGCGACCGGCGCCGCGTGGGCGCATCTCGGGCTGACCCCGCCGCCGACGGCGCCGCTGGCCGGGACCCTGTTCGACCTGGACGACGACGCCGATCGGCCGCAATAGTGATCATCGGGTAACGGGTTGGGAACTTCCCGGCAGCACCGATCGTCACGTCGTTGCCGGGGCCTGGCGTAATCTCTAGACTCCGGGACCTGGTTCACCGTCTTCCAGCCGACGGTTCCAATGATGTGGACGATCCGGTCACGGGCTGGGCAATCGACACCGGAAGGATGCCCCAGTAATGGGCGGCGACATGATCATCGCGGCGGAGTCGGGCGGCAGCGGGGCTTTCAACCTCCTGCTCCTGCTGGCCATTCCGCTGGTCTTCTACTTTCTCCTCATCCGGCCGCAGAACAAGCGGCGCAAGGAGCAGCTGCAGATGGAGAGCAATCTGCAGCCGGGCACGCGCGTGATGACGACCAGCGGCATGCGCGCCACCGTGCTGTCGGTGGACGACGACGGCGTGCTGCTGGAGATCGCGCCCGGCGTCGAGGTGAGCTTCGTCAAGCAGGCCGTCATGCGGGTCCTCCAGGACGACGACGCCAAGGGCGCCGGCGCCGAGGAGCTCGAACTGGACGAGGACGACGACGCCGACGACGCCGAGCGCGACGGCGACGCGGTCGACCTCACCAAGGACGACGCCGACGACGCCGGCACCGACGACGAGGCCGAGGCGAAGGCCGGTGCGAAGGCCGGGCGGAAGTCCTCCGACTGACGCCCCCTCCAGCACCGAATCGAGACGGGAAGTAAGACGACAAGTGGCTCCCCCTAGAAACGTCCCCAAGCCGGGACGCACCCTCCTCGCGCTCTTCGCGATCCTGGTGATCCTGGCAGGAACGGCGGTTCTGCAGGGGGCCACGACCCCCAAGCTCGGGCTCGACCTCGCGGGCGGGACGACCGTGACGCTGTCGGCGAAGACGCCGAACGGCGAGACCCCGCCCACCGAGCAGATGGACCAGGCCGTCAAGATCATGACCCAGCGGGTCAACGGCCTGGGCGTCTCGGACGCCGAGGTGCAGAAGCAGGGCGGCGACAACATCGTCGTCAACGTCCCGGGGGCGGGCCAGAACCGCGTCGTCAACATGATCGGCACGACCGCGAAACTGCAGTTCCGGCAGGTGTTCGCGGCCGCGGACGGACGTCCGGCGACGGGGGCCTCCCCGTCGCCGTCGCCGTCCGCGAGCGGAGGCGAACGCGCCGACCGAGGAAACGGGGATCGCGGCGACCAGGACGGGGAGGCGAGCCCGTCGCCCTCTGCCTCGGCGTCCGCCGGCACGCCGACGCCCTCGTCCTCGCCCTCCTCCTCCGCGGCGCCGCGCGGCCGCGCCGCGTCCGGGGCGCTGACCGCGCCCACCCCCGCGAAGACCGCCTCCCCGTCGCCGTCCGGGTCCGCCGGGACGTCCGCGTCGCCCGAACCGTCCGCGTCGCCCGAGGGCTCCGGCTCGTCCGGTGCGACGGACCCGTCGGCCCTCTACCCGGGCGTCCAGGACCAGGCCGTCGTCAAGCAGTTCGAGCAGCTCGACTGCTACAACGGCGACCGCCGCGCCCCCGGCTCCAACGATCCCAACCGGCAGTGGGTCGTCGCCTGCGACGAGGACGCCGAGAACGGCCAGGTCACCAAGTACATCCTCGGCCCCGTCCGGGTGCTCGGCGAGAACGTCGACGGCGCCGAGGCGGTCCCGCCGAACGCCCAGCAGGGGCAGCCCAGCTGGTCGGTCTCCCTCGACTTCGACGGCAAGGGCGCCGACCAGTTCGGGCAGGTCACCACCGAGGCCTACGGCGCCTACCAGCAGGACCCCACCTCCGCGCAGGCGCAGATCGCGATCGTCCTGGACGGCCAGGTCGTCTCCGCGCCCGCCATCAACCAGGGCCCGATCACCGGCGGCACCGCCAGCATCGACGGCCCGCCCGAGAGCTTCGACCAGCAGTACGCCACCGACCTCGCCAACGTGCTCAAGTACGGGGCGCTGCCGCTGGAGTTCGAGCAGAGCTCCATCGACGAGGTCTCGTCCACGCTCGGCTCCGACCAGCTCACCGGCGGCCTGATCGCCGGCGCCATCGGCCTCGTGCTCGTGGTCGTCTACTGCATGATCTACTACCGGGGCCTCGGCCTGGTCGCGGTCTCCAGCCTCGCGGTCGCCTCCGTGATCACCTACCTGGCGGTGGTGATCCTCGGCGAGAACATGGGCTTCCGGCTGTCGCTGCCGCACATCATCGGCCTGATCGTGTCGATCGGCATCACCGCCGACTCCTTCATCGTCTACTTCGAGCGGCTGCGGGACGAACTCCGCGCGGGCCGCAAGCTCCGGCCGTCCGTCGAGACGGCATGGAAGCGCGCCCGCCGCACGATCCTCGTCGCCGACGCGGTGACGTTCCTCGCCGCGCTCGTGCTGTACTTCCTCGCGGTCGGCGGCGTCGCCGGGTTCGCGTTCGCGATGGGGCTGACCACCCTCATCGACGTGATCGTGGTGTTCTTCTTCACCAAGCCGCTGGTGGCGGTGCTGTCGCGCACCAAGTTCTTCGGGCGGGGCCATCCGCTGTCCGGGGTCGACGCCAGGCGGTTGCGCCGCGACCCCGGGTCCGCGCCGGGGTCCGCCACCGCCCGTCCGACGAGCCAGGAGGCCTGAGCCATGGCGACGCGTGCGATCATCTCCCGGATCTACCGGGGCGAGGTCAGTGCCGACATCGTCGGCCGGCCGAAGCTGTGGTACTCGATCTCCGGGCTCCTGCTCGTCCTGTCCATCGCCGGCCTGGTCGTGCAGGGCCTGAACTTCGGCGTGGAGTTCAAGGGCGGTTCGGTCTTCACCTTCCAGGCGCCGAGCGCGTCGATCGAGCAGGTGCGCGGCGCCGTCGCCGACGGCGGCGCCCACCAGACGATCGTGCAGGAGTCCGGCGACAAGTGGCGGGTGACCACCGAGAGCATGTCGTCGGCCGAGGTCACCGAGGTCAAGCAGAGCGTCACCGAGCGGCTCGGCGTCCCGGGGGAGAAGGTCAGCACCCAGGTGGTCGGCGCCTCCTGGGGCGGTGAGATCCAGTCGAAGGCGTGGCAGGCCCTCGCCGTCTTCATGGTGCTGATCATCCTGTACCTGTCCATCGCGTTCGAGTGGCGGATGGCGGCGGCCGCGGTCGTCGCCCTCGTCCACGACCTGGTGATCACCGCGGGCGTCTACGCCTGGTCCGGGTTCGAGGTGACCCCGGCCACGCTGCTGGGCTTCCTGACGATCCTCGGGTACTCGCTGTACGACGCGGTCGTGGTGTTCGACATGATCAAGGAGGTCACCAAGCCGCTCGGCCCGACCTCCAAGATCACCTACAGCCAGGCCGCGAACACGGCGCTCGCCAGCACGCTCGTCCGGTCCCTGAACACCTCGCTGGTGGCGATCCTGCCGGTGGCGGCGATCCTGTTCATCGGGACGACGCTGTTCGGCGCGGGCACGCTGAAGGACCTGTCGCTCGCGCTGTTCGTCGGCATGATCGTCGGGACGTACTCGTCGCTGTGCGTCGCGACGCCGCTGCTGGTGCAGCTGAAGGAGCGCGAGCCCAAGTTCCGGGAGATCCGGGCGAACATCGCGCGCCGCGAGGCCAGCGCGAAGCGGAAGTCGAAGACGGTCGCCAAGGTGAAGGCGACGGCGGGCGCGCCCGGCGGCGACGGCGACGCGGACGAGGGCTCCGGCGACGACGACGTCCCGGACGGCGGCGGGGACGACGCCCCGGCGAAGCCCGCCGAGGACGTCGCGAAGCCGGTCACCGTGCGCAAGGTCGTGCAGTCGGGTCAGCGGCAGCAGCCAAGGCGCGGCACGCGCCAGCAGCGCCGCGGCAGGTGACGGCGGGCCGCGCGGGCGGCGAGCAGGGCCCTCAGGGGCGGCAGCAGGCAACGAACGTCTCAGGGGGACGAACGATGGTGGACCTCGGCAAGCTGATCGAGGAACGGATCCGCGACGTGGACGACTACCCGAAGCCGGGGGTCGTGTTCAAGGACATCACCCCGCTGCTGGCGGACCACGTCGCCTTCGCGGGCGTGGTGGACGCCATCGTCAACCACCATGGCCGCGGCACGATCGACAAGATCGTCGGGATCGAGGCGCGGGGCTTCATCCTCGCCGCCCCCGTCGCCTACCACTTCGGCGCGGGCTTCGTGCCCGTCCGCAAGAAGGGCAAACTGCCCGCGCGAACGCACGCCGCCACCTATGATCTCGAGTACGGGACGGAGACGATCGAGATCCACGCGGACGCCTTCGAGTCCGGCGACCGCGTCCTGATCGTCGACGACGTCCTGGCCACCGGCGGGACGGCGCGCGCCGCCGCCGACCTCGTACGGCGCTGCGGCGGCGAGGTGGTCGGCCTCTCCGTCCTGCTGGAGCTGTCGTTCCTGCACGGGCGCGACAAGGTCGGGAATCTCGACGTTCACTCGCTGGTTACCGTCTAACACGGAACGGGCGCCGGATACACTGGCGCAATCGAGCCCGGTGGGGACGGGCGCTCACCCGCGGGGCGGACGGCATGCGGCGCCCGCACGGACCGAGGAGGCTGAGTGCCCGGTGAGGTGGCATCGACCGGCGCGGTGAGCGAGGCCGCGGAGAAACCCGCGACCGGAGCCCGCCCCGCGACGCCGGCCGCCGGCGAGGCGGCCGCGGAGCGCGCGGTGCCCGCCGGCCCGCCCACCGAGCGCCCCGGCAACGCCCCCGCGGGCAACGCCCCCACCGGCCCCGCCTCGACCGGCGACGCCCCGCCCCGCACCCCGGAGAACGGGCCCGCGCCGGGCGCGGCCGCCGAGGGCGACGCGGCGAAGGACGCCGGCGCGGCCGGCGCCACCCCGGGCGGCACCGGGGGCGAGGCGAAGGCCCCCCGGCCGGGCCCCGCGTCCCACACCGAGGAGGACCCCGGCGACCGGGGCGCCTCCGCGACCACCACCGTCCCGCCGTCCGCCGCCCGGGTGCGCCGCAGGCTCGCACGGCTGGGCGCCCAGCGCGGAACCGCCATGAACCCGGTACTGGAACCACTGATCAAGACGGTCCGCAACACCCACCCGAAGGCGGACCTCCGGCTCATCGAACGCGCCTACGACGTCGCGGCGCACTACCACCGGCACCAGAAGCGCAAGAGCGGCGACCCCTACATCACCCATCCGCTCGCCGTCGCGACCATCCTCGCCGAGCTCGGCATGAACACCGAGACCCTCTGCGCGGCGCTGCTGCACGACACCGTCGAGGACACCCCCTACAGCCTGGACGAGCTCACCGCCGACTTCGGCGACGAGATCGCCGCGCTCGTCGACGGCGTCACCAAGCTCGACAAGGTCAAGTACGGCGAGGCCGCCGAGGCCGAGACCGTCCGCAAGATGGTCGTCGCGATGTCCCGCGACATCCGCGTCCTGGTGATCAAGCTCGGCGACCGGCTGCACAACATGCGCACCCTGCGCTACATGCCGCGGCACAAGCAGGAGAAGAAGGCCCGCGAGACCCTCGAGGTGTTCGCGCCGCTGGCGCACCGCCTCGGGATGAACACGCTGAAGTGGGAGCTGGAGGACCTCGCGTTCGCCACCCTGTACCCGAAGCGGTTCGACGAGATCGCCCGGCTGGTGTCCGAGCGCGCCCCGCGACGCGACGTCTACCTGCAGGAAGTGATCGAGAACGTCTCCACCGACCTGCGCGAGGCCCGCATCAAGGCCACCGTGACGGGACGGCCGAAGCACTACTACTCGATCTACCAGAAGATGATCGCCCGGGACGTCAGCTTCGACGACATCTACGACCTGGTCGGCATCCGGGTCCTGGTCGACAGCGTCCGCGACTGCTACGCCGCCCTCGGCTCGATCCACGCGCGATGGAACCCGGTCCCCGGCCGGTTCAAGGACTACATCGCGATGCCGAAGTTCAACATGTACCAGTCGCTGCACACCACGGTGATCGGGCCCGGCGGCAAGCCCGTCGAGCTGCAGATCCGCACGTGGGGGATGCACCGGCGCGCCGAGTACGGCGTCGCCGCGCACTGGAAGTACAAGGAGGAGACCGTCGGCGGCCGCCGCGCCGGCGACATGCAGTGGCTCCGGCAGCTCCTCGACTGGCAGAAGGAGACCGCCGACCCGGCCGAGTTCCTGGAGTCCCTCCGGTTCGACCTGTCGGTCTCCGAGGTGTTCGTCTTCACCCCGAAGGGCGACGTCATCGCGCTGCCGCAGGGCGCCACCCCGGTCGACTTCGCGTACGCGATCCACACCGAGGTCGGGCACCGCTGCATCGGCGCCCGCGTCAACGGGCGCCTCGTCCCCCTCGAGTCGACCCTCGACAACGGCGACACCGTCGAGGTGTTCACCTCCAAGTCGCAGGACGCCGGGCCCAGCCGCGACTGGCTCGGGTTCGTCAAGAGCGCCCGCGCCCGCAACAAGATCAAGCACTGGTTCTCCAAGGAGCGTCGCGACACCGCGATCGAGTCCGGCAAGGACGCCATCGCCCGCGCCATGCGCAAGCAGAACATGCCGCTGCAGCGCATGATGTCCGGGGAGGCGCTGCTCGCACTCGCCCGCGACATGCGCTACCCCGACGTGTCGTCGCTGTACGCCGCGGTCGGCGAGAGCCAGGTCTCGGCCCAGCACGTCGTGCAGCGCCTCGTGGACGCCCTCGGCGGCGTGGAGAGCGCCGAGGAGGACCTCGCCGAGATCGCGCTGCCGACCCGCCGCAAGCGGAACCGGCCCGCGGGCGACCCCGGCGTCGTCGTCGCCGACGACCCGGACGTGTGGGTGCGGCTGTCGCGCTGCTGCACGCCCGTCCCCGGGGACGAGATCGTCGGCTTCGTCACCCGCGGCCACGGCGTGTCGGTGCACCGCAGCGACTGCGCGAACGTCGAGAGCCTCCGCAGCCAGCCCGACCGGCTGATCGACGTCAAGTGGTCCCCGGGCGAGGACTCGGTCTTCCTCGTGGCGATCCAGGTCGAGGCGCTCGACCGGCCCCGGCTGCTGTCCGACGTCACCCGCGTGCTGTCCGACCAGCACGTCAACATCCTGTCGGCGTCGGTCACCACCACCCGCGACCGGGTCGCCGTCAGCCGCTTCACCTTCGAGATGGGCGACCCGAAGCACCTCGGGCACGTCCTGAAGGCCGTCCGCTCGATCGACGGCGTGTACGACGTCTACCGCGTGACGAGCGGCGCCACCCGCTGAGAAGGAAAGAGGGCGGTCGCCGTGACGGCGACCGCCCTCCGCCGTGCGTACCGGTCAGCCCTCGGCGGACTCGTCCTTGGGGATCACGTCGACGCCGGCCTCCTTGCGCTGCTGCGGCGTGATCGGCGTGGGCGCGGCGGTCAGCGGGTCGAACCCGGACGCGGCCTTCGGGAAGGCGATGACGTCGCGGATCGACTCCTGCCCGGCGAGCAGCATGACGACGCGGTCCCAGCCGAACGCGATGCCGCCGTGCGGGGGCGGGCCGAACTTGAACGCCTCCAGCAGGAAGCCGAACTTCGACTCGGCCTCCTCCTTGGACATGCCGAGGACGTCGAACACCCGCTGCTGCATCTCGGCCCGGTGGATACGGATCGAGCCGCCGCCGATCTCGTTGCCGTTCAGCACGAGGTCGTAGGCGTCGGCGAGCGCGGCGCCCGGGTCGTCCTGGAACGTGTCGGCGTACTCGGGCTTGGGCGCGGTGAACGGGTGGTGCACCGGCGTCCAGCCGATCTGCTCGCCCTTGTCGTCCTCGACCGGCTCGAACACCGGCGCGTCCACGACCCAGACGAACTCCCACGCGGACGCGTCGATCAGCTCGCAGCGGCGGCCGATCTCCAGCCGGGCGGCGCCCAGCAGCTCCTGCGTGGCGTGCCGCTTGCCCGCGCCGAAGAAGATCGCGTCGCCGGGGGACGCGCCGGTCTTAGCGGCGAGGCCGTCCTTCTCGGCGTCCGACAGGTTCTTGGCGACCGGCCCGCCGAGCGTTCCGTCGGGCTGGACGAGGACGTACGCGAGGCCGCGGGCGCCGCGGGCCTTCGCCCAGTCCTGCCAGGCGTCCAGCTCCTTGCGGGTCTGGGACGCGCCGCCGGGCATCACGACCGCGCCGACGTACGGGGCCTGGAACACCCGGAACGAGGTGTCGGCGAAGTACTCCGTCATGTCGGTCAGCTCGTTGCCGAACCGTAGGTCGGGCTTGTCCGAGCCGTACCGCGCCATGGCGTCGGCGTAGGTGATGTGGGGGATCGGCCGGGGGATCTCGTACCCGGCGATGTCCTTCCACAGCCGGGACACGAGGTCCTCGCCGACGCGCAGGACGTCGTCCTGGTCGACGAACGACATCTCGATGTCGATCTGGGTGAACTCCGGCTGCCGGTCGGCGCGGAAGTCCTCGTCGCGGTAGCAGCGGGCGATCTGGTAGTAGCGCTCCAGCCCGCCCACCATGAGCAGCTGCTTGAACAGCTGCGGCGACTGCGGCAGCGCGTACCAGTGGCCCGGCTTGAGCCGGACGGGCACGAGGAAGTCGCGGGCGCCCTCGGGCGTCGAGCGGGTCAGCGTCGGGGTCTCGACGTTGACGAAGCCGTGCTCGCGCATCACCTCGTGCGTGAGGAACGACGCCTCCGACCGGACGCGCATGGCGTGCGCCACCGCGTCCCGGCGGATGTCGAGGTAGCGGTACTTGAGCCGGATCTCCTCGTTGACGTTGACGTCGCCCTCGATGGGGAACGGCAGCGGCGCGGCCTCCGACAGCACCTCGATCGTCTCGGCGGCGACCTCGATGTCGCCGGTGGGCAGCTCGGGGTTCTCGTTGCCCTCCGGACGGATCCGGACCTCGCCGACGACCTTGACGCAGAACTCCGACCGCAGGTCGTGCGCCGCGTCCTCCTCCCGGAAGACGACCTGCGCGGTGCCGGACGCGTCCCGCAGGTCGATGAACGTGACGCCGCCGTGGTCGCGGCGGCGGGCCACCCAGCCGGCCAGCGTGACCTGCTGCCCGGCGTGCTCCCTGCGGAGCGTCCCCGCCTCGTGCGAGCGGATCATTTCGAAAGCCTCTCTTTCAACGTCGTGACGATGTCGGCGAGGGGGACGGCGTTCTGCTCGCCCGCGACCAGATCCTTGACCTGGGCGACGCCGTCCGCGATATCTCGATCGCCGAGGATCACGGCGTACCGGGCGCCGGACCGGTCCGCGTCCTTCATGGCGCCCTTCAGCTTCTTGCCGCCGAACGCCATGTCGGCGGCGACCCCGGCCCGGCGCAGCTCCGCGACCAGCGCGAACATGCGGCGCTCGGCGGCGTCGCCCAGCGGCACCCCGAACGCCTCGCAGCGCGGCCGGGCGGCGAACTCGGTGCCCTCGGCCTCCAGCGCGAGGATCGTCCGGTCCAGGCCGAGCCCGAACCCGATGCCGGGCAGCGGCGGGCCGCCGATGTCCTCCGACAGCCCGTCGTAGCGGCCGCCGCCGCCGATGCCCGACTGGGCGCCCAGCAGCGGGTGGTCGAACTCGTAGGTCGTCCGGGTGTAGTAGTCGAGGCCGCGCACCAGGGTGGGGGTGTCCTCCCACTCGATGCCGAGGTCGGCCAGCAGTTCCCGGACGGCGTCGTGGTGCGCCTTGCACGCCCCGCACAGGTGGTCGGCCATCAGCGGCGCGCCGGCGAGCTGCTCGCGGACCTGCGGGCGCTTGTCGTCCAGCACCCGCAGCGGGTTGATCTCGATGCGGGCGCGGGTCGCCTCGTCCAGGTCGAGGCCGCGCAGGAACTCCTGCAGCCGCGCCCGGTAGGCCGGACGGCACTCGCGGCAGCCGAGCGAGTTCAGCAGCAGCCGCACCCGCGTCAGGCCGAGGGAGCGGTACCAGTTCGCCGCGATCGCGATCGTCTCGGCGTCGACCCGCGGGTCCTCGCTGCCGATCGCCTCGAGGTCCAGCTGGTAGAACTGCCGGTAGCGGCCCTGCTGCGGGCGCTCGGCGCGGAACGCCGCACCGGTCGTCCACACCTTCACCGGCAGCGCGCCCTGCTTGTGCAGGCCGTTCTCCAGCACGCACCGCAGGACGGACGCGGTGAACTCGGGCCGCAGCGTCAGCGAGCGGCCGCCGCGGTCCTCGAACGTGTACATCTCCTTGGACACCACGTCGGTGGACTCGCCGACGCCGCGGCGGAACAGGTTGGTGTCCTCGAAGACGGCCAGTTCCAGATAGCCGTATCCGGCCAGCCGCGCCTGCTCGGCGAACGCCTCGCGGACCGCGTACAGCAGGTCCGCGCGCGGCGGGACGTATTCACTGACCCCTTTGGGGGCCTGAAAGCTCGAACTCATGATGTGTGAAGTTTCTAGAGTCCCTTGTGGGGCCCGTCGGCGGGCGCGGTGTCCGCGAGGAACGGATTGGTGGCGCGCTCGCGGCCGATTGTGGTCTGGGGGCCGTGGCCGGGCAGGACGGCGGTCTCGTCGGGCAGCGACAGGCACACCCGCGCCAGGCTGGCGAGGATCTGCTCGTGCGACCCGCCCGGCAGGTCGGTGCGGCCGATCGACCCGGCGAACAGCAGGTCCCCGGAGAACATGACGTCGGGGAGCTCCTGCGTGGCGGGCGTCCGGAAGGTCACCGACCCGGGCGTATGGCCCGGCGCGTGGTCCACGGTGAACCGGAGCCCGGCGAGCTCCAGCTCGGCGCCGTCGGCCAGTTCCCGCACGTCGTCCGGCTCGGTCAGCTCCAGCCCGCCGAACAGCTGCTGCCCGGGGCCGAGCGACAGCCCCTTGGCCGGATCGGTCAGCAGGTCCCGGTCGTCCGGATGGACGAACGCCGGCACGTCCTTCGCGCCGCACACCGGGGCCACCGACCACACGTGGTCGAGGTGACCGTGGGTCAGCAGCACCGCGACCGGCTTGAGCCGATGCTCGCGCAGGATCTCGTCGATGTCCGCCTCGGCGTCCTGGCCGGGGTCGATGATGACGCACTCCTCACCCGCGGCGGGCGCCACGACGTAGCAGTTCGCGGCGAACGATCCAGCGGGGAACCCGGCGACGAGCACGGACGTCCTTCCTTAGAACCATCTCGGTGGGCGTGTTCGAGGGTACCGGCGCGCCCGCGGCCACCGCGAACGAGATCCGCCGATCGCCGTGTCGCGGAGCGTGTTCCCGCGGGGCGGAAGGGTGACCTCGTTCCCCGGCGTCCGTTTTACGGCGCTTTTACGCGCCGGTACCGCTACTATGCGCTGCACGTTCACCTGATCACAGCGAAAGGGCATGGCCAGTGGCGGGGAAGGACCGCAAGAAGCAGCTCGCGCGGCAACGCTATGAGCGCCAGCAGCAGCGCCGGGCGGCAGAGGCGGCCAGGGCGCGCAGGCTGAAGGTGTTCGGCTCGGCCGCCGCGGTGGCGGTGATCGCGCTCGGCGGAGCGGGGATCTTCCTGTTCACCGGCGACGACGACCCGGCCGAGGCGAACGCCGCGCCGCCCGCGAACGGCGAGTGCGCGTACCCCGCGTCCGACGCGCCCGGCGCCCCCGAGGACCTCGGCACCCCGCCCGTGAAGCCGGCCCACACCGGCACGGTGAACGCGACCGTCAAGACGAACCAGGGCGACGTCGTCCTCCAGCTGGACGGCAAGAACGCGCCCTGCACCGTGAACTCGTTCGCGTTCCTGGCGGAGAAGAACTTCTATGACGACAGTCCTTGCCATCGGCTCACCAGCGGCGGGCTGAACGTCCTGCAGTGCGGCGACCCGACCGGCAAGGGGACGGGCGGCCCCGGCTACCGGTACGCCGACGAGAACCTCGACGGCGCGGCCTACGGCAAGGCCACCCTCGCCATGGCGAACTCGGGCCCCGACACCAACGGCAGCCAGTTCTTCATGGTCTACGGCGATTCGCAGCTCCCGCCCGACTACACCGTGTTCGGCAAGATCACCAAGGGTATGGACGTGCTGGAGAAGATCGCCGCGGGGGGCTCGGAGCCCGAGGGCGACGGCGCGCCCAAGAAGAAGGTCACGATCGAGGACGTCACGGTGGCCGCCGCGGCCGGGTGACCGGTATCAGCCGAACGGGATACTAAGGTGTGGAGGGTCCGAAGGCCGTGAGCACGTTCGGGCCCGCGATTCAGGAGGCAAGGGTGTCCAGCGCGACCGATCCATGGGGCCGGGTGGACGAGGACGGCACCGTCTATGTCAGGACGGCCGACGGCGAACGGGTCGTCGGATCCTGGCAGGCGGGCGCGCCCGAGGAGGCCCTGGCCTACTACAAGCGCAAGTACGACGCGCTCGCCACCGAGATCGGCCTGCTCGAGCAGCGCGTCCGCACGACCGACCTGCAGCCCGCCCAGGCCGAGCAGAGCATCGGCCGGCTGCGCGAGGCGGTGACCGGGGCCAACGCGGTCGGCGACCTCGACGCGCTGGCCCGCCGGCTCGACGGGCTGACCGAGCGGGTCGGGCGGCGCCGCGAGGAGGTCAAGGCGCAGCGCGAGCAGCACCGGAACGAGGCGCGCGAGCTCAAGGAGCGCATCGTCGCCGAGGCCGAGCGCATCGCCGCCGAGGAGACCCACTGGAAGAACGGCGGCGAGCGGCTCCGGCAGCTGGTCGAGGAGTGGAAGGCCGCCGACCGCATCGACCGGCCCACCGAGACCGCGCTGTGGAAGCGGCTGTCGTCCGCCCGCAACGCGTTCACCAAGCGCCGCAAGGCGTACTTCGCGACGCTGGACGAGCAGCGCGAGGACGCCCGCCGAGAGAAGGAGCGCCTGGTCGCCGAGGCCGAGGCGATGAGCGGCTCCACCGACTGGGGCGAGACCGCCGCGGCCTACCGCGACCTGATGCGCCGCTGGAAGCTCGCCGGGCGCGCCGCCCGCGATGCCGAGGAGGAGCTGTGGGCCCGCTTCAAGGGCGCGCAGGACACCTTCTTCCAGGCCCGCAGCGAGGCGTTCGCCGAGCGCGACGCCGAGTTCCGCGGGAACGCCGAGGAGAAGGAGAAGATCCTCGCCGAGGCCGAGCGGCTGCTGCCCGTCCGGGACGTCCGGCAGGCCCGGCAGGCGCTGCGGACGATCCAGGAGCGCTGGGAGGCCGCCGGGATGGTGCCGCGCGACCAGCGCGACCGTCTCGAGGGCCGGCTCCGCAAGATCGAGGAGGCCGTCCGCACCGCAGAGGAGAGCGAGTGGCGGCGCACCAACCCCGAGGCCCGCGCCCGCGCGGAGGCCACGGTCGCGCAGCTGCGCAGCTCCATCGACCAGCTCCAGGCCCGCCTGGACAAGGCCCGCGGCGCCGGCCGCGAGCGGGACGCCAAGGAGGCGGAGGAGGCGCTCGCCGCCCGCCGCGCGTGGCTGGAAGAGGCCGAGCGGACCCTCGCGGAGTTCTCCTGACCCGGCACCGCCCGTAACGCGCGCCGTCGGCCCCGCCCCGGGACGTCCCGGAGCGGGGCCGACGCGTCGGCGGGCGGCGTTCAGCCGGGGTCCCCGCTCGCGGCCGGGGACGCCCCGCGGTCGCGGAGCATCCCCTCCATCAGCTCGATCTCCGACTGCTGGCCCTGGACCATCGTCCGGGCCAGCCGCCGCACCCGCTCGTGACCGGTCAGGCCGAGGACGGCCTCGGCCATCGCCACGCCCGCGCGGTGATGGGTGATCATCAGCCGCAGGTACAGCACCTCGGCGTCCCGGCCGGACGCCCGCTCCAGCCGCGCGAGCTGCTCCGGCGTCGCCATCCCCGGCATCGGGCCGGACGGGCCGGACGCGCCGGGCGCGGGCGAGGCGGCCCCGCCGCCGTGGCCGCCGTGCCCCGACATCCAGCGCATCCGGCCGCCCGGATCCGCCTTCGGCAGCTCCCACTCGTCCAGCCAGGCCGTCATCATGCCGATCTGCTGCGACTGGGTGTTGGCGATGTCGTAGGCGAGCAGCCGCACGCCCGCGTCGTCGGTGCGGTCCCGCACGATGAACGACATCTGCACCGCCTGGGCGTGGTGGGCGCTCATGTCCCGCGCGAACCCGGCCTCGGGCCCGTCGGTGCCCGGCCGTCCCGACCGCAGCGCGGCCAGCCCGGCGAGGGCGACCGCGCCCACGAGCACGGCCACGGCGAGGACGACGCTGACCCGGCGCCCCCGCCCGCCGCCGGACGCGACCCCGGGCGGGACGTCGCCGTCGTCGTCGGCCGCGCCGGACGGGACGTCGTCCGGTGCGGCGCGGCCGTCGTCGTCTCCGGGCGTCACGGGGTGGCCTTGGCGCCCGTGCACGCGGCGCCCGGCTCGGGGGTCTGCGGGCCCTTCACGAACGCCTTGAGGAACTCGTCGAGCCGCGCGTCGCCGGCGTCCTGGAGGTCGAGTTGGCTGCCCCAGGCGGTGAGCGTGATCGGGGAGTCCTGGGCCGCGTAGGGGCTCATGAACGTGTAGCTCGTCGACTCGACCTTCTCCCGCAGCGCCTCGACCTGCTCCGCGGCGAGGCCGGGCCGGTAGGTGATCCAGACCGAGCCGTGCTCCAGGGAGTGGACGGCGTTCTCGTTGCGCAGTTCCCGGTCGTAGACGATGCCGTCGCAGTTCTGCCACATGGGATCGTGGTCGCCGCCCATCGGCGGGTCGGTCTCGTAGTCGACGCTGGCCTGGGTGTGCCCGTTGCCGAGGTCGTCCTTGGTGACCACGCCCGCGATGGACGCGCCGCCGTCCGACGACGACCTCGTCTGCAGGAAGGCGTAGGTGACGGCGACGACCGCGACCAGGCCGATCACGGTGAAGAAGGCGATGCCGCCCCAGGGCACCTCCCGCTGCGTCAGGGCGTTCTTCTTCGCGTTCGCGTTCCTGCTCCTGGCGGCGTTGCTCTTGGAGACGCCGCCCTTCGCGGGGCCGCTGTTTCTGGCGTTCTTGTTCCGGGCGCTCTTGGACATGAGAGCGGTCCTCTCGAGGGTGGTTCGGCTGATCGGGGACATGAAGCCCCGCCGTACCGCTTTCGGGGCGGGCACGGCGGCGCGGCGGCCTGAGCGGCCGGTCTCCTACAGCCGGAGCACCTGGAGCGCGGAGAGGGAGGGGGCGGCGAGCGTCGCGCCTGGGGGCGGCGCCGGGACGCGGCCGGTGCGGGCGGGCAGCCGCAGGAACGGGCGGCGGGCGGCGCCAGACAGCACGAGGGCCATCAGCGTCAGCAGCACCGCCAGGCACAGGCAGACGTCCCCGGGGGAGGGGCCGGGCCTGTCGGCGGGCGTGGGCGCCGCGTCCGCGTGCACGCCCGCCACAGGGCCGCTGAGGGCGTCTGAGGCGGGGCCGGACACGGCATCGGACGCGGGACCCGACGCGGAGCCGGACGGGTCGCCCGGTGCGGCCGCCGCGCCGCCCGGGGAGCCGCCGGGCGCCGCCGCGGCGGCCGCCGCGACCGGCGCGCTCACCGCGTGCTCGGTGCAGATCCGCATCGGCGGGGCGTGGCCGAGCCCGTACCCGGCCACCAGCCCGGCCACGACGAACAGGGCCACGAGCAGGCCGGCGAGCCCGCTCCACCTGTTCGCCCGCGCCCGGGCCGTCCTCGTCTCGGTCACTTTTCCGCTTTCTCCTCCGGGGCCTATCAACGCGCCCGCCCGCCGCCCGGTTCCCGCGGCCGCGGGCGGATCGGCGCGCCCCCCGGGAGAGATAATGTCGGAGCGTGACCAGCAGGGCGGAATCGGGCCAAGCGGAAAGCCTGTTCGACGATCCGGCGCTCACCGGCGGCGCCCGCGACGACACGGCGGGTGACGCGCGCGGCGGGCCCGCCGCGGCCGCACCCGCCGCGACGGGCGCGGCCGGCTCCGCCGGGAGGACCGACGGGCAGCCGCTCGCCGTGCGCATGCGGCCGCGCGGCCTCGACGAGGTCGTCGGGCAGGGGCACCTGCTCGGCCCCGGCACCCCGATCCGGCAGCTCGTCGACCGGGACGCCCCGATGTCGCTCGTCCTGTGGGGCCCGCCCGGCACCGGCAAGACCACGCTCGCCACGGTCGTCAGCCACGTCACCTCCCGCCGCTTCGTGGAGGTGTCGGCCGTCAGCGACGGTGTCAAGCGGGTCCGCGCCGAGATCGACCTGGCGCGCCGCGAGCTCGGCATGACCGGACGGCAGACCGTCCTGTTCGTCGACGAGGTGCACCGCTTCAACAAGGCCCAGCAGGACGCCCTCCTCCCGGCGGTCGAGAACCGGTGGGTGTCGTTCATCGGCGCGACCACCGAGAACCCCTTCTTCTCCGTGATCAGCCCGCTGCTGTCGCGGTCGCTGCTGCTCACGCTCGAACCGCTCGGCGACGACGCGCTGCGCGAGGTGGTGGGCCGGGCGATCGCCGAGGAGCGCGGCCTCGGCGGTTCCGTCCGCCTCGACCCCGCCGCCGAGGACCATCTCGTCCGCCTCGCGGGCGGCGACGCGCGCCGTGCCCTCACCTACCTGGAGGCCGCCGCCCTCGTCGTCGACCGGGGCGGCGCGCAGAGCGACGGAGAGGGGGCCGACGGCGGGGAAGCCGGCGGCGACGCCGCCGCGGACGTCCCGGTGATCGACCCCGACGTGCTCGAGCGGGCCGTCGACCGCGCGGCCGTCCGCTACGACCGCGAGGGCGACCAGCACTACGACGTCATCAGCGCGTTCATCAAGAGCATCCGCGGCTCGGACGTGGACGCCGCGCTGCACTACCTCGCCCGGATGATCGAGGCCGGGGAGGATCCCCGGTTCATCGCCCGGCGGCTGATCGTGCACGCCAGCGAGGACGTCGGGATGGCCGACCCGACCGCCCTGCAGACGGCGGTGGCGGCGGCGCAGGCCGTCGAGTTCGTCGGCCTGCCCGAGGCGCGGATCAACCTCGCGCAGGCGGTGATCCACCTCTCCCTGGCCCCCAAGTCGAACGCGGTGATCACGGCGGTGGACGGGGCGCTCTCCGACGTCCGCAAGGGCCTCGCCGGTCCGGTCCCCGCCCACCTGCGCGAGGCCCACTACAAGGGCGCCGCCAAGCTCGGGCACGGCAAGGGCTACAAGTACGCGCACGACCACCCCGGCGGCGTCGTCCGCCAGCAGTACGCGCCCGACGCGGTGCACGGCCGGGAGTACTATCGCCCGACCCGGCACGGCGCCGAGTCCCGCTTCACCGAGGTCCTCGCGCGGATCCGCTCGGTGCTGCGGGGGAACGGCGACCGCGGCTGAGAGCGTCGCGCGCAGCGGTGCTCCCGGCAACGGGCGCCCGATCCCGATAATCTTGGACGCGACGCCCCGGGCGCGGGGTCCGCGCCGCGGGGGGCCGGACCGGACGGCCCGGTAGGGTCGGTCGGCATGCCGGCCGGGGACGGCCGCAAGCCCGGCCCCGGGCCGAACACACAGCGAACGGAAAGCCCTGATGCTCACTGGTGGACAGGTTGCAGGCCTCATCGTGGCCGTGTTCTGGGCGGTGCTCGTCGCGTTCGTCGCGCTCACGCTGCTGAAGCTCGCCCGGCTCCTCGACGAGGCCGGCAAGGTCGTCCGCGACCTGGGCGAGCAGGCCGGGCCCCTGCTGGACGACATGACGCGCACGGTCAGGCGGGCCGACGAGCAGCTCGCCCGCACCGACGTGATCACCAAGCAGGCCGCGTCCGTCACCCAGAACGTCTCGGCCGTCACCACCGTCATGACGTCGGTGGTCGGCGGTCCGCTGGTGAAGGCCGCCGCGTTCTCCTACGGGGTCCGCAAGGCCATCGGCAACCGGGAGGGCGAGGGACGGCCCGCCGACTCGGGCCGGCCGCGGCTGGAGTCGGGCCGCGGGGCCCGCAAGAGCGGAAGGGGACGCAGGTGAAGCGGCTGTTCTGGCTCTCGGTCGGCGCGGGCGCCGGCGTCTACGCCACGCACCGCGTCAAGCGGCGCGTCGAGCGGTTCGCGCGCTCGCTGACCCCCGAGAGCGTCGCGGCGCGCGCGGTCGCCGGCGGGCAGGGCGCGGGCGAGCGGCTGAAGCTGTTCGCCGCGGACGTCCGCACCGAGATGCGGGCCCGCGAGGAGGAACTGCGCGAGGCCGTCCGCATGGACCAGGCCCCGCCCGAGCAGGACGACGCCCGGCCCCGCCGGGTGCTGCGCGGGCGATACACGATCATCGATGACGACAAGGATGGCCACTGATATGGAGTCGGCAGAGGTCGCACGCCGCTTCCTCAAGTTCTTCGAAGAGCGCGGGCACACGGTGGTGCCGTCGGCCAGCCTGATCGCCGAAGACCCCACGCTGCTGCTGGTCAACGCCGGCATGGTCCCGTTCAAGCCGTACTTCCTCGGCCAGCGGACGCCGCCCTCGCAGCGGATGACCAGCGCCCAGAAGTGCGTGCGGACCCCCGACATCGAAGAGGTCGGCAAGACCACCCGGCACGCCACGTTCTTCCAGATGCTGGGCAACTTCTCCATCGGGGACTACTTCAAGGAGCAGGCGATCCCGTTCGCCTGGGAGCTGCTGACGCGCCCCCGCGAGGACGGCGGGTTCGGGTTCCCCGAAGAGAAGCTGTGGGTGACCGTCTTCGAGAACGACGACGAGGCCCGCGACATCTGGCACGACAAGGTCGGCGTCCCCCTCGACCGCATCCAGCGGCGCGGCATGGAGGACAACTTCTGGTCGATGGGCGTGCCCGGCCCCTGCGGCCCCTGCTCGGAGATCTACTACGACCGTGGCCCCGAGTACGGCCGCGAGGGCGGCCCCGTCGCCGACGAGGACCGCTACCTCGAGGTGTGGAACCTCGTGTTCATGCAGTTCGAGCGGGGCCCCGGGGAGAGCAAGACCGACTTCCCGATCCTCGGCGACCTGCCCGCCAAGAACATCGACACCGGCATGGGCCTGGAGCGCATGGCGGCGATCCTGCAGGGCGTCGACAACATTTACGAGACCGACACCCTCTGGCGCGTCCTCGACCGCGCCGCCGGGCTGACCGGCGCCCGCTACGGCCGCGACCACCGCGCGGACGTGTCGCTGCGCGTCATCGCCGACCACGTCCGCAGCGGCACCATGATGGTCGCCGACGGCATCCGCCCCGGCAACGAGGGCCGCGGCTACGTGCTGCGCCGCATCCTGCGCCGCTCCATCCGCAACCTGCGGCTGCTCGGCGGCGAGGACGCCGGGCTGATGCACGAGCTGACCGCCGTCGCGATCACCGCGATGGGCGAGCAGTACCCCGAGCTGGTCCGCACCGCCGCGAACATCCACGCGGTCATCGACGCCGAGGAGGACTCCTTCCTCCAGACGCTGCGCACCGGCACCGCGATCTTCGACACCGCGGTCGCCGAGACCAAGAAGTCCGGCGGCGCCGCGCTGGCCGGCGACCAGGCGTTCAAGCTGCACGACACCTACGGCTTCCCCATCGACCTCACCCTGGAGATGGCCGCCGAGCAGGGGCTCCGGGTCGACGAGGACGGCTTCCGGCGGCTCATGCAGGAGCAGCGGGACCGCGCCAAGAAGGACGCCCGCGACAAGAAGACCGGCAACCTCGACGTGTCCGTGCTCGACTCGCTGCTGACCGGCGCGGGCGGGCGGGTCGACTTCACCGGCTACACCGACGTCGTCGGCGAGGCCCGCCTCGTCGGCCTGCTGATCAACGGGGCGGGCGCGCAGGCCGCCGGCGAGGGCACCGACGTCGAGGTCGTCCTCGACCGCACGCCCTTCTACGCCGAGGGCGGCGGCCAGCTCGCCGACCACGGCGTCATCCGGCTCGGCAACGGCGCCGTCATCGACGTCACCGACGTGCAGTCGCCGCTGCCCGGACTGATCGTGCACCGCGGCCGCGTCCGCAGCGGCGAGGCGCAGGCCGGCGACTCCGCGTTCGCCGAGATCGACGTCGAGCGGCGCCGCGCGATCTCCCGCTCGCACAGCGCGACCCACATGGTCCACGCCGGGTTCCGCCGGGCGCTCGGCGAGTCCGCCGCGCAGGCCGGGTCGGAGAACTCGCCCGGCCGCTTCCGGTTCGACTTCACCGCGACCGGCGCCGTCCCGGAGAGCGTGCTGCGCGACGTCGAGGACGAGGTCAACGAGGTCCTGGTCGGCGACCACGACGTCCGCGCCTTCCACACCTCGATCGACGAGGCCCGCGCCATGGGCGCCCTCGCCCTGTTCGGCGAGAAGTACGGCGACGAGGTCCGCGTCGTCGAGATCGGCGACTACTCCCGCGAGCTGTGCGGCGGCACCCACGTCGCCCGCTCCGGTCAGCTCGGCCTGGTCAAGGTGCTCGGCGAGTCGTCGATCGGCGCCGGCGTCCGCCGCGTCGAGGCCCTCGTCGGCATCGACGCCTTCCGCTTCCTCGCCCGCGAGAACGTCCTCGTCGCGCAGCTCGCCGAGCAGCTCAAGACCCGCAAGGAGGAGCTGCCGGAGCGCGTCGCCGGCATCGTGACCCGGCTGCGGGACGCCGAGAAGGAACTCGAGCGGCTGCGCGCCGCCCAGGTGCTGCAGATCGCCGGGTCCCTCGCCGAGGGCGCCCGCGACCTCGGCGGCATCGCGTTCGCCGCGCACCGCGCCCCCGACGGCACCGGCGCCGACGACCTGCGCAAGCTCGCCGTGGACGTGCGGGGCCGGCTCGCCGCCCGCCCGGCCGTCGTGATGATCGCGGGCGTCCCCAAGGACCGTCCCGTCGTGGTCGTCGCGGTGACCGAGGGCGCCCGCGAGCGCGGCCTGAAGGCCGGCGCGCTCGTCGGGCTCGCCGCCAAGGCGCTCGGCGGCGGCGGTGGCGGCAAGGACGACCTCGCCCAGGGCGGCGGCGCCGACCCGTCCGCCGTGGACGCCGCGATCGCCGCGGTCGAACGAGCCGTAGGGGCCGCGTGATCCCCGCAGCCGGGGGTAAAGGGCTTCCGGGGGAGCCGGATCGACGCATCCGGAACCGGACGGGAGCCGGACGGTGAGGCCGGGGGTGCGCCTCGCCGTCGACGTCGGCAGCGTCCGCGTGGGCGTGGCGCGCTGCGATCCCCGCGGCGTCCTCGCCTCCCCGCTGGAGACCGTGAGAAGCGGGAAGGGGGACGTCGACCGGCTCGTGGAGCTCACCGCCGAGCACGAGGCGATCGAGGTCGTCGTCGGGCTGCCCACCACGCTGGCGGGCCGGGAGGGCCCGGCGGCCGAGGCGGCGCGCGCGTTCGCGCGCCGCCTCGCGGGACGGCTGCCCGACGGCGCGGTGCGGCTGTACGACGAACGCCTCACGACCGTGACGGCGGAGAGCGGCCTGCGCGCGGGGGGCGTGCGCGGGAAGGCCCGCCGCAAGGTCGTCGACCAGGCGGCGGCGGCGGTGCTGCTCCAGGCGGCACTTGACGCGGAACGGTTGACTGGGCGTCCCCCAGGCGAGATCGTCCGGGGAAGCTCATGAACGATTTGGACATTTTCTCAGAACCGCAGGGCGGCCGGCAGGGCCGCCCGGCCGGACGCCGGGACCAGCGGCGCCTGCGCAAGCGGCAGAAACGGCGCCGCCGGAACGGCCGCGCGGCGGTGTTCTTCGCGCTGGCGTTCCTCGTCGCGGTCTTCGGCACCGCAGGTGTGCTCGGGGTCGCCGTGCTCGACAACCGGCTCAACCCGCCGGACTACGACGGTGAGGGCGCCGGGAGTGTCACGGTCCAGGTGACCGAGGGCGCCAGCGGCACGGCGATCGCGGCCGCGCTCGAGGACCACGGTGTCGTCAAGGACGCCCGCGCGTTCGTGAAGGTCTGGAACGCCGAGACGCGCTCGTCCAGCATCCAGCCGGGCTTCTACCAGATGCGGCAGAAGATGTCGTCGAAGGCGGCCATGGCGCTGCTGCTGGACCCCAAGTCCCGGGCGGGCAACCAGATCACCATCCCCGAGGGACGGCGCGCCTACGAGACGTACGAGCTGCTCGCGAAGAAGACGGGCATCTCCATGGAGGAGTTCGAGGCGGCCGCGAAGAACGTCGAGGCCCTCGGGCTGCCCGAGTACGCCGGCGGCAAGGTCGAGGGGTACCTCTTCCCCGGCCGCTACAACCTCGACCCGAACGGCTCGGCGGAGGACATCCTCAAGCAGATGGTGGCGCGGTTCGTCCAGTACGCGGAGTCCACGGGGCTGGAGACCAAGGCCGAGGAGGCGGGCCTGGAGCCGGCGAAGGTCATCACGCTGGCGAGCCTGGTGCAGGCCGAGGGCGGCAAGCCGTCCGACCTGCCCAAGATCTCCCGGGTGATCTACAACCGGATCGAGATCGGCATGAAGCTGCAGTTCGACACGACCCTCCTCTACGCGCTCAAGGAGCGGCGGCTGGCGGTGAGCGTGGCGGACACGAAGATCGATTCCCCGTACAACACCTACATGCACGCGGGGCTGACGCCGGGGCCGATCTCCAACCCGGGCGAGGCGGCGATCGAGGCGGCGCTGAATCCCGAGGAGGGGAAGTGGCTCTACTTCGTCGCCACCGACCCCACCAACAAGATCACCAAGTTCGCCGAGAGCTACGAGGAACACGCGGAGAACGAGCGGGAGTTCGAGGAGTGGCAGCGCCGGAACCCCGGCAACTGACCCGACCCCGGCAGAGCGCAGGGCCGCCCGGCGGGACCGCCGGGCGGCCCGATCCTTGTGAAGGAGGAAGAACGTGAGCGACTCCGATCGCACCGGCCGCCGCGCGGCCGTGCTCGGATCGCCGATCGCGCACTCGCTGTCCCCGGTCCTGCACCGGGCGGCGTACGCGGCGATGGGACTGGACGGCTCGTGGTCGTACGAGGCCGTGGAGTGCGGCGAGGCGGAGCTGGCCGGGTTCCTCGGCGGGCTCGGGCCCGAATGGGCCGGGCTGTCGCTGACGATGCCGCTCAAGCGCGTCGCGCTCGACCTCGCCGACTCGGTGAGCGACCTCGCGGCCGGGGTCGGCGGCGCCAACACGCTCGTCCTGCGGGACGGGCGCCGCCACGCCGACAACACCGACGTGCACGGCATCGTCGCCGCGCTCGCCGAGGCGGGCGTCGCCGCGCCCGGCGCGGCGCCCGCGTCCGCCCTCGTGCTGGGCGGCGGCGCCACCGCCGCGTCCGCGCTCGCCGCACTGGCCCGGCTCGGCGCCGCCGAGGCCGTCCTGGCCGTCCGCGCCCCCGAGCGCGCCGCCGGGACGGTCGCGGTGGGGGAGCGGTTCGGCCTGGCCGTCAAGGTCGTCACGCTCGACCGGGTCCGCGACCACCTCCCGGCGGAGCTGGTGGTGTCGACGCTGCCCGGCCGCGCCGCCGACGCGTTCGCCGCGCCGGTCGCCGCGTCCGGCGCGGCTCTGTTCGACGTCGTCTACGCGCCGTGGCCGACCGCGCTCGCGGCGGCCGTCGAACGCGCCGGCGGCACGGTCGTCGGCGGGTTCCCGATGCTGCTGCACCAGGCCGTCCGGCAGGTCGCGCTCATGACCGGCCGCGACGACGTCCCGGTGGAGGCGATGCGCGCCGCCGGCGAGGCCGAGCTGGCCCGCCGCGGCTGACGTCCGGAACCGGCGGACGGTCCGCGGCGGCGTGCCCACGGGAATGCGGGCGGACCTCCGGCGGTTGACGATGATGACGCCGGTGATCGGCGTACCTCACTCGACGCCCGGCTCGTCCGTCGCTCCGCCGTCGGCGCGGCGAACGCGGCGGACGGATTTCCGGTCGTGCTCACGGACGCCTCCGACGGTGGTAGTCTTGGAGGCCGACCGGCCCTGTGCGCGCGACCCGACCAGGTCGCACGTGCCGGGCGCTCAAGCGGAGGCCATCTCCCACCTGACCGGCCGAAAGGGCCGGTGGGTAACGGTCCGGCGAACGGGCGCGCAGCGTCCGCTCCGCCGTCGTCCCCGGACGGTTGTCCGTCCCGGGGAGACCGAAGGTGGCCCCGTATGCGAGTCGTGCGGGGCTTTTCTTGTGGGAAGCCTCGGGGTACGACCGGTCCCAGAACTTGAGAACGGCCCCAAGGAGGTCCCATCAGCGCCGAACCGCGTATCAACGACCGCATTCGCGTGCCCGAGGTCCGGCTCGTCGGCCCGAACGGCGAACAGGTGGGCATCGTGCCCATCGCCAAGGCCCTTGAACTCGCGCGTGAGTCGGACCTCGACCTCGTCGAGGTGGCGCCCACCGCGCGTCCGCCCGTCGCGAAGCTCATGGACTACGGCAAGTTCAAGTACGAGTCCGCGATGAAGGCCCGTGAGGCGCGGAAGAACCAGGCGCACACGGTCATCAAGGAGATCAAGCTCCGCCCGAAGATCGACCCGCACGACTACGAGACCAAGAAGGGTCACGTGGTGCGGTTCCTGAAGGCCGGGGACAAGGTGAAGGTCACGATCATGTTCCGTGGTCGTGAGCAGTCCCGCCCGGAGCTGGGGCGCCGCCTCCTGCAGCGGCTGGCCGACGACGTCGAGGAGCTCGGCTTCGTCGAGTCGCGGCCCAAGCAGGACGGCCGGAATATGATCATGGTGATCGGTCCGCACAAGAAGAAGACCGCGCGCGGGCAGGAGGAGTCCGGCACCGCCTGACGGCGACCGGGCGCCACGCCTGAACGCGGCGCGCACGGCCCGGCTCCGGCCGGGCCGCCGCCGGGGAAGTCCGGGGGCGTCTCCCCCGAGAAGAACCGGCCAGGGCCTGCCTCCACGGCGGGCCCGAACCATGGCCTCGCGTTCGCGCGGGACCGTCACGCACGTACATTGACGCCTGACCAGGCGCGTCACACGGGACGCGGGCGCGGAACGCGCCGCGCGCCGCCGTGCGGTGCGCCGATCAGGCACGCCTCCGTGCGGCCGCACGGAGGCCCGGAACGAGGGAGACGACGGCGACCATGCCGAAGACGAAGACCCACAGCGGTGCCAAGAAGCGGTTCAAGCTGACCGGCTCCGGCAAGGTGATGCGCCGCCGCGCCAACAAGAACCACCTGCTCGAGCACAAGCCGTCCAAGCGGACCCGCCGCCTCGACGGCCCGGCCGTCGTGGCCGACGCCGACGCCAAGAACATCAAGAAGCTGCTGCGCAAGTAGCACTCGACCGGCAACATCAGCGACCGGCCGGGTCCAGACGGGCCCCGGCCCCCACGAAGGAGTTCAGCACGTGGCACGCGTGAAGCGGGCGGTCAACGCCGCCAAGAAGCGTCGGGTCGTCCTTGAGCGGTCGAGCGGCTACCGCGGCCAGCGGTCGCGCCTGTACCGCAAGGCCAAGGAGCAGCAGCTCCACTCGATGACCTACGCCTTCCGGGACCGCAAGGACCGCAAGGGCCAGTTCCGCCGGCTGTGGATCCAGCGCATCAACGCCGCCGCCCGCGCCAACGGGATCACCTACAACCGGTTCATCCAGGGTCTGAAGGCCGCGGAGATCGAGGTCGACCGTCGCATGCTGGCCGAGCTGGCCGTCAACGACGCCGCCGCGTTCGCCGCGCTCGTCCAGGTGGCCAAGGACGCCCTCCCCGCCGAAGGGAAGGCCGCCTGAGCCGGCCCGCCGGCGACCAGGCGAACACAGCGATATGGCGGGCCGCGAGCTGACCTCCCTGCGATCACCACGGGTGAAGTCCGCTCGGCGGCTCGCCAAGCGCGCGTTCCGGCGTCGCGAGCGCCGGTTCCTCGCCGAGGGGCCGCAGGCGGTGCGGGAGGCGCTGCAGATCCCGGGCGGCCTCGCCGAGCTGTACACCACGGCCGAGGCCGAGACCCGGCACCACGAACTCGTCCTCGCCGCCGAACGCGCCGGAGCCCCGGTGCTGCGGGTGAGCGGCGAGGTCATGGCCGAACTCGCCCAGACGGTCACCCCCCAGGGGCTGCTCGCCGTCTGCGAGTTCGTCGACGTCCCCCTGGCCCGCGCGCTGGAGACCCGGCCCCGGCTCGTCACCGTGCTCGCGCACGTCCGCGACCCGGGCAACGCCGGCACCGTCCTGCGCACCGCCGACGCGGCCGGGTCCGACTCCGTCGTCTTCACCGACGCCTCCGTCGACCCCTACAACGGCAAGTGCGTGCGCGCCTCCGCGGGCAGCCTGTTCCACCTGCCGGTCGTCGTGGGGCCCCGCTTCGAGGACCTGATCGGCGAGTTCAAGAACGCCGGCCTCACGGTCCTGGCGGCGGACGGCGCGGGGGACCGCACCCTCGACGCCGCGATCGACGACGGCGTGCTCGCGCGGCCCACCGCCTGGGTGTTCGGCAACGAGGCGTGGGGGCTGCCCGACGAGATCCTCCGGCACGTCGACGAGGTCGTGCGCGTCCCGATCTACGGACGCGCCGAGAGCCTCAACCTGGCCACGGCCGCGGCCGTGTGCCTCTACGCGTCCGCGCGCGCACAGCGCGGAACCTGACCGGCGACTGCGTTCCGTGGCCGTGTGGCCGCATGAGGTCGCCGAACCGGCCACGGACCGCCGCTCCGCCTGGGACAATGGACGCTTCCGTGGACGCGTGGCGGGGGCCCGTCTCGTGCCGGACCTCGTCCCTAAGTAGGACGAGAAGTCGGACCGGCGAGGGAGTACGAGCGTTCCACCGGATGCCTACTGTGTTGACCAGGGCGGCGACGATGCCGTGCGGACTGGGGGCGAACGTGATGACCAAGAACGCGGCCGGACGGGCCGGCAGGCCGGGGCCGGAGATCAGGTGCACCGGCACCGCCGTCCTCCCGCCGCCTCGCGACGCGGGCGCCCCGCCGGCGCTGCCCGGCCTGGAGATCGACGTCGCCCGCGTGCACGGCGACACCGTGGTCGTCGCGGTGGCGGGCGAGATCGACCTGCACACCGCCGACACGCTGCGCGCCCGCCTCGTCGCCCTGCACGCCGCGGGCTCGCGCCGCCTCGTCGTCGACTTCGGTGGCGTCGCGTTCTGCGACGCCACCGGCCTCGGCGCGCTCGTCGCCGTGCACAACGAGATCTCCGCCGACGGCGGCCGCATCGCCCTCGCCCGGGTGCGCCCCGCACAGCGCCGCCTGCTCCGCATCACCGGCCTGCACCGCCTCTTCACGCTGCACAACGACCCCGACGAGGCGTGCGTCTGATCGGGGGCGGGCGCACGCCCGACCGGCCCGCCGGCGGGCGCGCCGACGGGCCCGCCGGAACGGCGGCGGCCTCCGGGAAGGCCACAAAAGCCTTGCCTCACGGTCTTTCTCGGGTCCCCGGGGGTGCGGGACTGCCGATAGAGTCGTATCCGACAGGCCGCGTCCCCCTCGGTGTTCTGGAGGCCGCTTTGGGCGGAGAGGAACCCCCGCGCGTGGCCGCGCGCGTGCCCGCGCCCGGCCCCGAGCGGGACCCGGCCGACGACCTGCCCGACGGGCTGGTGGTCGCCGACCGCGAGGCCCGGATCGTCACCTTCAACGCCGCCGCCGAGCGCATGACGGGGATCGCCGCGGCGGACGCGATCGGCCGCGACTTCCGCGACGTCCTGCCGCTGCACGACGCCGAGGGCCGCGACTGGTGGAAGTGCCTCGACCCGTACGGGGGCCTGTCCACCCGCACCCGGCACCCCGAGCAGACCCTGTTCCGCCCCGGCGGCGCCGAGCTGCTGGTCACGGCCGCCTACCGGCGGGACGCCGAGGGCGGGGTGGAACGATTCACCGTGTGCCTGCGCGACGCCCAGCAGCGCGCGCGGCGCGAGCGCGACCGCGCCGACCTGGTGTCGACGGTCGCGCACGAGCTGCGGTCGCCGCTGACCAGCGTGAAGGGCTTCACCGCGACGCTGCTGGCCAAGTGGCACCGGTTCAACGACGACCAGAAGCGCGTCATGCTGGAGACCGTCAACGCCGACGCCGACCGCGTGACGCGGCTCATCACCGAGCTGCTCGACGTGTCCCGCATCGAGGCGGGCCGGCTCGAGATGCGCCGTCAGGTGGTCGACCTCGCCGAGGAGGTCCGCAAGGTCATCGCCGGACGGGTCGCGGCCGGGGAGCCCGAGGACCGGTTCCGCTTCGAGGTCCGCGGCGAGCTCCCCGAGATGTGGCTCGATCCCGACAAGGTCGACCAGATTCTCGGAAACCTGGTGGAAAACGCGGTGCGGCACGGCGCCGGAACCGTCACAATCGTGGTGGAGCCGGACGCGCACAAGGAGGGGGCCGCCGTGTCGGTGCGGGACGAGGGCGAGGGCATTCCGCCCGAGGCCGTCCAGCGCGTCTTCCGGCAGTTCTGGCGCGGCCCCGGCGGCAACCGCCGCGGCGGCACCGGCCTCGGCCTCTACATCGTGAAGGGCCTCGTCGAGGCGCACGGCGGCGTGATCACCGTGCGGCGCGCGCCCGGCGGCGGCGCCGAGTTCCGATTTACCGTGCCCGCAGGGGCCCCCGACTACGCCGTCTGACGGCGTCCGGATCCGTTCGGAACCGGGCGCGCGGCGCCCCGGGGCTCCGGCGGGCCGCGCGGCACGCGCACGCTGACCGGACATCCGCCGCCCGCGCACTAGACTGCGGGCGTCCCACGCCGACCGGAGTCGATCACACAGCCATGTCTGCACCCAACAAGTCCTATGACCCCGTCGAGGTCTCCGCGCTCCAGCCGCAGGAGGTGGAGCGGGCCCGCGACGAGGCCCTCGCCGCCATCGCCGCGGCCGCCGACCTCGACGCCCTCAAGCAGGTACGCCTGGCGCACGCCGGCGACCGCTCGCCGCTGGCCCTCGCCAACCGCGAGATCGGCGCGCTGCCGCCCGCGGCCCGCGCCGACGCGGGCAAGCGCATCGGCGCCGCCCGCGGCGCCGTCGGGCAGGCGCTGAAGAAGCGCCAGGCCGAGCTCGAGGACGAACGCGACCAGCGCGTCCTGGTCGAGGAGACCGTCGACGTCACCCTGCCCTGGAACCGCGCGCCGCGCGGCGCGCGGCACCCGCTGACCACCATGCAGGAGCGGATGGCGGACGTCTTCGTCTCCATGGGCTTCGAGGTCGCCGAGGGCCCCGAGGTCGAGGCGGAGTGGTTCAACTTCGACGCCCTGAACTTCAAGCCCGACCATCCGGCCCGCACGATGCAGGACACCTTCTTCGTCGAGTCGGAGGAGACCGGGCTGGTGCTGCGCACGCACACCTCCCCGGTGCAGATCCGGTCGCTGCTGTCGCGGGACCTGCCGGTGTACGTGGTGGCGCCGGGGCGCACGTTCCGCACCGACGAGCTGGACGCCACGCACAGCCCCGTCTTCCACCAGCTGGAGGGCCTCGCCGTCGACGAGGGGCTGACGATGGCGGACCTGCGCGGCGGCATCGAGGCGTTCGTCGCGGGGATGTTCGGCGCGGGCCTGGCGACGCGGTTCCGGCCGTCGTACTTCCCGTTCACCGAGCCGTCCGCCGAGGTGGACATGCAGTGCTTCGTGTGCCGGGGCGCGTCCGCCGAGCCCGGCGGCGACCCGTGCCGCACCTGCAGCTCGGAGGGCTGGATCGAGCTCGGCGGCTGCGGCATGGTCAACCCGCGGGTGCTCACGGCCTGCGGCGTCGACCCGGACCGCTACAGCGGCTGGGCGTTCGGGCTGGGCGTCGAGCGGACGCTGATGTTCCGGCACGGCGTGGAGGACATGTACGACATGGTGGAGGGCGACGTCCGGTTCACCCTCCCGTTCGGGATGGAGATCTGATGCGGGCCCCGCTTTCCTGGGTGCGCGAGCACGTCGCGCTGCCGGCGGACGTGACCGGCCGCGACCTGGCCGAGAAGCTGATCGCGGCGGGCCTGGAGGTCGAGACGGTCGAGCGGGCCGGCGCCGACATCACCGGGCCGCTGGTCGTCGGCGAGGTCCTGGCGATCGAGGAGCTGACCGGGTTCAAGAAGCCGATCCGGTACTGCCAGGTGGACGTCGGTGACGCCAACGGCACCGGCGAGCCGCAGAACATCGTGTGCGGGGCGACGAACTTCGCCGTCGGCGACCGCATCGTGGCGATCCTGCCCGGCGGCGTGCTGCCGGGCGGGTTCGAGATCGGCGCGCGCAAGACCTACGGCAAGATGTCCGAGGGCATGATCTGCTCGGTCGCCGAACTCGGCATCGGCGACGACCACGGCGGCATCCTGGTGCTGCCGCCGGACGCGCCGGTCGGCGCGGACGCGATCGAGCTGCTCGGGCTCCGCGACGACGTCCTCGACATCGCCGTCACGCCCGACCGCGGCTACGCGCTGTCGATCCGCGGGATCGCCCGCGAGGCCGCGACCGCCTACGACGTCCCGTTCACCGACCCCGCCGACGTCGCGCTTCCGGCGGCGTCCGGCGAGGCGTACCCGGCGAGCATCGCCGACCCGTCCGCCTGCGACCGGTTCGTCCTGCGCGAGGTCCGCGGCTTCGACCCGGACGCGCGGACGCCGATGTGGATGCGGGTCCGGCTGCACCGCGCCGGGATGCGGCCGGTGTCGCTCGCCGTCGACGTCACCAACTACGTGATGCTGGAGCTCGGGCAGCCGCTGCACGCCTTCGACCGGGCCAAGCTCACCGGCCCGATCGTCGTGCGGCGCGCCGCGTCCGGCGAGGTGCTGGAGACCCTCGACCACGTCAAGCGGACGCTGGACCCCGAGGACGTCCTCATCACCGACGAGTCGGGGCCGATCTCGATGGCGGGCGCGATGGGCGGCCTGGCCACCGAGATCGACGACCGGTCGTCCGACATGGTGATCGAGGCCGCGCACTTCGACGCGATCGGCACCGCCCGGATGTGCCGCCGGCACCGGCTGCACAGCGAGGCGTCGCACCGCTTCGAGCGCGGGGTCGACCGCGAGCTGCCGCTGTACGCGTCCTACCGGGCGGCGCGGATGCTCGCCGAACTGGGCGGCGCCGAGGTCCTGCCCGGGGTGACGCACGCCGAGGCGCCCGTCGAGCGGACGACCGTCACGATGCCGGCCGGGCACCCCGCGCGCGTCGCGGGCGTCCGGTACGGGCGCGACGCGGTCGTGCGGCGGTTGGAGCAGGTCGGCTGCACCGTCGAGGGCGCGGGGGAGGAGCTCACGGTGACGCCGCCGTCGTGGCGTCCCGACCTCGTCGACCCCAACGACCTGGCCGAAGAGGTCATCCGGCTGGAGGGGTACGAGAACATCCCGGTCCGGGCGCCGCGCCCGGCCGCCGGGCAGGGCCTCACCGCCGGGCAGCGGCTGCGCCGCCGCGTCGGCCGCGCGCTCGCCGGCGCCGGCTACGTGGAGGTGCTGAACTTCCCGTTCGTCGCCGAGAAGGACTGGGACGACCTGCAGCTGCCGGCCGACGACGCCCGGCGGCGCGCGCTGCGGCTCGCCAACCCGATGTCGGAGCAGGAGCCGCTGCTGCGCACCACGCTGCTGCCGGGGCTGCTGCGGACGCTCGCGCAGAACACCGGGCGCGGCTTCGGCGACGCCGCCCTGTACGAGCTGGGCGTGGTGTTCCGGCCCGACCCGGACGCGCCGAAGGCCGCGCCGCGCCTCGCGGTGGACCGGGGCCCGACGGCCGAGGAGATCGCGTCCGTGGAGGCCGCGCTGCCCGACCAGCCGCACCGGGTCGCGGTCGCGCTGTCCGGTGAGCGCGAGGCGTCCGGCTGGTGGGGCGAGGGCCGTCCGGCGCTGTGGGCGGACGCGATCGAGGCCGCCCGCACCGTCGCCCGCGAGGTCGGCGTCGAGCTGACCGTCGCGGCCGACCGGCACGCCCCGTGGCACCCGGGCCGCTGCGCGGCGCTGTACGCCGGCGACGTGCTGGTGGGGCACGCCGGCGAGCTGCACCCGCGCGTCACCAAGGCGTACGGGCTGCCGGCGCGCAGCTGCGCGATGGAGCTGGAGCTGCGCCGCCTCGGCGAGCCGGTGCGGGTCCGCGCGCCGCACGTGTCGACCTACCCGGTCGCCGTGCAGGACGTCGCCCTGGTCGTGGACGACGCCGTCCCCGCGGCCGACGTGGAGGCGGCGCTGCGCGACGGCGCCGGGGAGCTGCTGGAGACGATCCGGCTGTTCGACGTCTACACCGGCGAGCAGGTCGGGGAGGGCCGCAAGTCGCTGGCCTACTCGTTGCGGTTCCGCGCCGCGGACCGCACGCTGACCGCCGAGGAGGCGTCGGGCGCGCGGGACGCGGCGGTCGCCGCCGCGGCCGACCGCACCGGCGCCGTCCTGCGCGGCGCCTGACGATCGCGCGCCCACGCGGCCCGGATCCGCCCCGCGGGTCCGGGCCGCGTCCGCGTCCGGAGCCGGTCCGGCGCCGCCGGGCAGACGCTCCGCCGGAAGAATTTCTTAACGCTACTTGTGTTGCGATAAGCGTTCGAGTAATCTGGCCCCGTCACATTGCCGCCCGGTTGGGGAGTCCATTGAGGATCTGAGGTCGCAGGCACCGCGCGACAAGCCGCGCCCGTCATCGGGCCGCCGGCACGCGCATGCGATCTCAGCGGACCCTCGTCCCCGGGCTTTCCTACGCCCGCAGGCGCGATGCGCGTTCTCCGCGGTGTCTCCACGTGTCAAGCACACCGAACGACACCACCGGAGGAGCGCCTCTTGTCTCACGCCATCGTCTGCACCGACCTGTCCTTCGCCTGGCCCGACGGGACGACCGTCCTGGACGGCCTCGACGTCGCGTTCGGCGCCGGACGCACCGGTCTGATCGGCGTCAACGGGGCGGGGAAGTCCACCCTGCTGAAGCTCGTCGCCGGGGAACTGCGGCCGGGCTCGGGCAGCATCACCGTCGACGGCGAGGTCGGCTACCTGCCGCAGACCCTCGTCCTCGACGGCTCCGCCACGGTCTCCGACCTGCTCGGCATCAGCGGGACGCGCGCCGCGCTGCACGCCATCGAGCGGGGCGAGGCCACCGAGGCGAACTTCGCGGCCGTCGGCGACGACGGCTGGGACGTCGAGGAGCGGGCCCGCGCCGAGCTGGACCGGCTCGGCCTCGAGCACCTCGACCTCGACCGGCCCGTCCCGACGCTGTCCGGCGGCGAGGCCATGATGGTCGGGCTCGCCGCGCTGCTGCTCGCCCGTCCCGACGTCCTGCTGCTGGACGAGCCGACCAACAACCTCGACCTGGACGCGCGGCGCCGCCTCTACGACGCGGTCGCGGCCTGGAAGGGCGTGCTGGTCGTCGTCAGCCACGACCGGGAACTGCTGGAGCTGGTCGACGATATCGCCGACCTGCGCGACGGCGGCGTCCGCTCGTTCGGCGGCAACCTGTCCGCCTACGAGGAACTGCTCGCCGTCGAGAAGGAGGCGGCCGAACGCGCCGTCCGCGCCGCCGAGACCGACCTGCGCCGGCAGAAACGCGAGCTGGAGGAGGCGCAGGTCAAGCTCGCCCGGCGCAAGCGGTACGGCGACAAGATGAACGAGAACAAGCGCGAACCGAAGATCGTGATGGGGGAGCGCAAG
This sequence comes from Spirillospora sp. NPDC052242, assembly GCF_040679555.1. Taxonomy (NCBI): domain Bacteria; kingdom Bacillati; phylum Actinomycetota; class Actinomycetes; order Streptosporangiales; family Thermomonosporaceae; genus Spirillospora; species Spirillospora sp. NPDC052242. Next base: position 15,035 of record NZ_JBFAUZ010000025.1, on the reverse strand, counting down.
CGGCAGGCGCAGGTCGCGGCCGGCAAGCACCGCATCATGCACGAGGAGCGGCTCGCCGACGCCCGGACCCGGCTCGACGACGCGGAGAGCGCCGTCCGCGACGACGACGAGATCCGCGTCGAGCTGCCCGCGACGCGCGTCCCGGCGGGGCGCACCGTCGTGACCGTCACCGGGCTGTCCGCGCCGGAGCCCGAGCCCGCGACGCTCACCGAGCTGATCGTCCGGGGCCCGGAGCGGATCGGCCTCGTCGGCCCGAACGGCTCGGGCAAGACGACCTTCCTGCGCGCGCTGGTCGGCGAGTCGGCCCCCGACGGGACGATCGTCAAGATCGGCGTCGACGGCGTGCGGTACCTGCCGCAGCGCCTGGACGTCCTGGACGAGGCCCTCAGCGTGATCGACAACGTCCGGGCGCACGCCCCGTCGGCGTCCGTCACCGAGATCCGGTCGGGGCTGGCGCGCTTCCTGTTCCGGGGCGCGCGGGCCGAGCGGCCCGCGGGGACCCTGTCGGGCGGCGAGCGCTTCCGCGCGGTGCTGGCGTCGCTGCTGCTCGCCGAGCCGCCCCCGCAGCTCCTGCTGCTGGACGAGCCGACGAACAACCTCGACATGGCCAGCGCCCGCCAGCTCGCCCAGGCGCTCGCGGCGTACCGGGGCGCGCTCGTCGTGGTCAGCCACGACCTGCCGTTCCTGCGCACGCTGGGCCTCACCCGCTGGCTGCGGATGGACCGCGCGACCGGCCTGACGGAGGTGGAACCGGAGTGATCCGAAAAATGCGGTGATACCGCGATTCGCCCGCTGCTACGGTCCTTGCTGTCCATCGAGGGGAGCGAACGAGATGCCGACGAGGCTCAACCAGATCATCGCGGTCGAGAAGGGCGTGAAGAGCAAGTCCGTCCAGGACCTCGCGGCCGCGCAGCAGGCGGTCCAGAAGGCTCCGCTGCTGTCCGGCATCTCGCGGACCTACCAGCCCAAGGACGAGGAGGGGGAGCAGTTCCCCGCGGAGTCCACCCGGGTGCAGGTCAAGGTCGACGACGTCCTGCGCGACGTGACGGGGTCGCTGACGCGCCTGTTCGACGTCACCGCCACCAAGGACTGGGCGAACTGCGACGCCCGCGCCGACGTGGCCGTGGACGGCACGACGATCCTGCGGGACGTGCCGGTGTCCTACCTGCTCTTCCTGGAGAAGCAGCTGAAGGAGCTGCACGGCTTCGTCCGGCGGCTGCCGGTGCTGGACGCCGCCGAGACGTGGGTGTTCGACCCGTCCACCGACGTGTGGCGGACCGAGCCGGTCCGCACCGTGAAGACGAAGAAGGTCCCGCGCAACCACGTCAAGGCGGAGGCGACCGAGAACCACCCGGCGCAGGTCGAGGTGTACTACGAGGACGTCACGATCGGCCACTGGACGACCGTGAAGTTCTCCGGGGCGCTCCCGGCCAGGCGGGTCAACGAGCTGCTCGGCCGGATCGAGCGGCTGCAGGACGCCGTCAAGTTCGCGCGCGAGGAGGCGAACGGCGCCGACGTGACGGACCGGCGCGTCGGGGAGGCGGTGTTCGGCTACCTCTTCGGCTGACCGCGCCGGGACCGGCCGACAACTGAAAAGGATCCTCCCGCCGGCGTGCGGGAGGTGCGCGAGGAGCGCAAGCTGAAGCTGAAGCCGAAGCTGACAAGGGTGTGCGAAATGCGGGTTCGAGTCCCGCCCCCGGCACTCGCGCCGGGGTGGCCCAACCGGTAGAGGCAGCCGCCCGTCAACCTCAGATTCTCGCTCCAGACTCAGCATTCACCGCCGATCGCCGGATCGCGCGGACGTGGACGGGTCCCTTGAGATGCCGGTTCGATTCCGGCTCGCTCCGCTCGTGGGGCGATGGCGTAAAGGTAACGCGCAAGGGCCGCATCAGACTGATCCACGTCCTTTGACAGACCGGCGTGCGAATTGGGCGGTAACCACAGGGGCCCGGGGGATGGCAAAACCCCCGGGCCCCGCCTACGCTCCGGCGCCTACGTCAGCACGCGCTTGGTGAACGTGCGGGTCGCGGCCCACGTCAGGACGACCGTCCCGCCGACGATCGCGAGCAGGAACGCCCACGCGGGCATGTGCGGGATGTCGGGCGTCAGCGTGCTGCGCAGGCCCTCGCTGACGTACACGAGCGGGTTGAGCAGGCTGAGGTACTGCAGCCACGGGATGCTCTCCAGCGCCGACCACGGGTAGTAGACGCAGCCGAGCATGGTCATCGGCAGCAGGATCAGCGAGAACATCATCTGGACCTTCTGCGGGTTCATGAGCGTGCCGAGCAGCAGCCCGCCGGAGGCGGCCAGCAGCGACCCGGCGACCATGACCAGGATCAGGACGGGCCAGTTGTCCACGTTCACCTGCGGCGCCTCGCCCTCGGCGTGGATGAACAGCACCGCGGGGAACACCAGCAGCCCGCCGATGAGCCCCTGCAGCGCCGCCGCGAGGATCTTCTGGATCGCCAGCAGCGGGATCGTGACCGGCGCCAGCGCCCGGTCGGTGATCGACTTCTGCCAGTTCAGCTCCATCATCAGCGGGAAGGTCACCGCCATCATCGCCTGCATGATGATGGACGAGCCGACCAGGCCCGGCACCAGGATGGTGGAGAACGTGGCGCCGCCCGCGCCGGCCATCGCGCCGCCGCCGAGCTTGGGCAGCACGTAGGCGAACACGAAGACGAACATGACGGGCTGCATCAGCACCCGGACGAACGTCGAGATCAGGTTCTTGCGCATCACCCGCACTTCGCGCGCCATCATCGCGGCGAACGTGCGCGGGACCGTCGCCCGCGCCGGGGGCGGCGGCGTCAGCACCGGGACGCTGCTCATTCCCTGTACTCCCTTCCGGTCAGGGTGAGGAAGACGGTCTCCAGGCTGGGGCGCAGCTGGCTGGCGTCGGTGACGCCGACGCCGGACTTCGCGCCGAGCGCGACGAGCTCGCCGAGGACGCCGTCCGGTTCGGCGGCGAACACCCGCACCTGCCCGTCGCCGACCTCGACCTTGGTGATGCCGTCGCGGTCGCCCAGCGCCTCGACGTCGCGGGGCACCGCGTCGTCGTAGGAGACGGTGATGACGGTGTCGGCGCCCGCGCTGTTCTTCAGCTCGTCGACCGTGCCGCTCGCGAGGACCTTGCCGTGGTCGACGACCGCGACCCGGTCGCAGAGCGCCTCGGCCTCCTCCATGTAGTGGGTCGTGAGGACGATCGTCTGCCCGCCCTCCTGCAGGCCGCGCAGCACGTCCCACAGGTTCGCGCGGGTCTGCGGGTCGAGCCCGGCGGTCGGCTCGTCCAGGAACAGCACCTCGGGCCCGTGCATCAGCGCGCGGCAGATCATCACGCGCTTGGCCTGCCCGCCCGACATCTCGAACGGGTTGCCCTTGCGGTGCTCGCCGAGCCCGAACAGCTCGATCAGCTCGTCGGCGCGGCGGCGGGCGTCCTTGGTGCTCAGCCCGAAGAACCGGCCGCGGAACTCGAGGTTCTCGGCGGCGGTCAGGTCGCTGTCGAGGGTGTTGTTCTGCGACACCACGCCGATGCGCCGCTTGATCTCGACGGTGTCCTTCACGACGTCCAGGCCGCACACCGACGCGCTGCCGCCGGTCGGGACGACGAGCGTGGTGAGCATGCCGATGGTCGTGGACTTGCCCGCGCCGTTCGGCCCGAGCAGGCCGAAGAACTCGCCGCGCGGGACGTCCAGGTCGATGCCGCGGACGGCGGGCACCTCGGGCCGCGGCCCGGAGGCGGGGTAGGTCTTGCGCAGGTCGACGGCGCGGACGGCCGCGCCGTGGGCCGCGCCGCCGTCCGGCGGGCGCGCGCCGCCGGGGGACCGTTCGTTGTCGGGGAACGCGGTCAACAGCGGTCTCCTTCGGAGAAGTCGGTGAAGCGTTCGAGCAGGGTGAGCAGGTAGCGGCGCACGGCGGGCTCGTCGGCGTCGTCGGCGACGTCGTACAGCGCCCACAGGTCCCGCGACATGGCGTGCCCCGTCTCGGCGACGAGCGCGCGGCCGGCGTCGGTGACGTGCAGCCGGACGGCGCGGCGGTCGCGTTCGTCGCGGCGGCGCTCCAGCAGCCCGTTGCGCTCCAGGGTGTCGGCGACCGACGTCGCGGTGGCGGCCGACTGCATGAGCCGCCGGGCGACCTCCCCGGGGCGCAGGCCGTCCTCGCCCACCAGGATGCGCAGCATGAAGAACCCGGCGGGGCTGACGCCGTGCTTCTCGACGAGCCGCCACATGACCGGGCCCGCCAGTTTCGAGGCGGCGGCGAACAGCCGGCCGACGGGCCATTCCTCGGGCGGGCCGAGGTCGGCGAGGTCGCCGAAGCCGAGAGTCTCCCTGTCCATGCGCTCGATTGTGAGGCCGCTGAAATTAAGTTGTCAAATCATTAGAGGGCTAAGTATCTTCGCTGTGGCGTCGGTCTCATCGCCGCGCCGCACCGCGGTCCGGCTTTGAATATTCATCCATTGCCATGCATACTCTTGCTTGTCGCTTCCGAAGGGCAGAGTGGAACATGGGAATCCGGACGGCGGTCGCCGGCGCCAGCGGTTACGCTGGCGGCGAGCTGCTGCGCATCCTCGACGGACACGCCGAATTCGAGATCGGCGCGCTGACGGCGGGCTCCAACGCGGGCACCGAACTGGGCGCGCACCAGCCCCACCTGCGATCCCTGGCCGGGCGCGTCCTGGCCGAGACCACCCCGGACGTCCTCGCCGGGCACGACGTCGTCTTCCTCGCGCTGCCGCACGGGCGGTCCGCCGAACTCGCCGAACGCCTCGGCGACGACGTCCTCGTCGTCGACTGCGGCGCCGACTTCCGCCTCACCGACCCGGCCGCCTGGGAGAGGTTCTACGGGACGCCGCACTCCGGCACCTGGCCCTACGGCCTCCCCGAACTCCCCGGCGCCCGCGACGCGCTGCGCGCCACCCGGCGCATCGCCGTCCCCGGCTGCTACCCGACGGCCGTCACCCTCGCGCTGCTCCCGGCGTTCACCGCCGGGATCGCCGAACCCGACGTCGTCGTGGTCGCGGCGTCCGGCACGTCCGGCGCGGGACGGTCCCTCAAGCCGCACCTGCTGGGCAGCGAGGTCATGGGGTCGATGAGCCCCTACGGGGTCGGCGGCACCCACCGCCACACCCCCGAGATCGTGCAGAACCTCAGCGCGGCCGCCGGCGAGCGCGTGACCGTGTCGTTCACGCCGACGCTCGCGCCGATGAGCCGCGGCATCCTCGCCACCTGCACCGCCAAGGCCCGTCCCGGCCTCACCGCCGAGGCACTGCGGGACGCCTACGCGACGGCCTACGCGGGGGAGCCGTTCGTCGGCCTGCTCCCCGAGGGACGCTGGCCCGCCACCTCCATGACCCTCGGCGCGAACACCGCGCTCGTCCAGGTCGCCCTGGACGAGGACGCGGGCCGCATCGTCGCCGTCGCCGCCATCGACAACCTCACCAAGGGCACCGCGGGAGGCGCCGTGCAGAGCGCCAACCTCGCCCTCGGCCTCCCGGAAGAACTCGGGCTGACCACGATCGGAGTGTCCCCGTGAGCGTCACCGCACCCCAGGGTTTCCGCGCCGCCGGCGTCGTCGCCGGGCTCAAGGACAGCGGCAACCGCGACCTCGCCCTGGTCGTCAACGACGGCCCGTCCCGCGCCGCCGCCGGCGTCTTCACCCGCAACCGCGTGAAGGCCGCCCCGGTGCTGTGGTCCGAGCAGGTCCTCAAGGGCGGCCGCGTCCACGCGGTCGTGCTGAACTCCGGCGGCGCCAACGCCTGCACCGGCCCCGCCGGGTTCCAGGACACCCACGCCACCGCCGAGCGGGTCGCCGCGGCCCTCGGCGACTCCGCCGGCGAGGTCGCGGTCTGCTCCACCGGCCTCATCGGCGAGCGGCTCCCCATGGACGCGCTGCTGCCCGGCGTGGACGCCGCCGCCGCCGAACTGTCGCGCGGCGACGGCGGGCTCGCCGCGGCCGACGCGATCCGCACCACCGACACCGTCGCCAAGATCTCCTTCCGGCAGGGCGCCGGCGGCTACATGATCGGCGCGATGGCCAAGGGCGCGGGCATGCTCGCCCCGTCCCTCGCCACCATGCTCTGCGTGATCACCACCGACGCCGACCTGCCCGCCGAGACCCTCGACCGGGCGCTGCGCGCCGCCACCGGCGCCACCCTCGACCGGCTCGACGCCGACGGCTGCATGTCCACCAACGACACCGTCCTGCTGCTGGCGTCCGGCGCCGCCGGGACCGTCCCCGCCGAGGACGAGTTCACCGCGCTGCTCACCGAGGTCTGCGCCGACCTCACCCGGCAGCTCCTCGTGGACGCCGAGGGCGCCTCCAAGGCCATCGCGATCGAGGTCGTCGGCGCCGCGACCGAGGACGACGCGGTCGTCGTCGGCCGCTCCATCGCCCGCAACAACCTGCTCAAGTGCGCCATCCACGGAGAGGACCCCAACTGGGGCCGGGTCCTGTCGGCCGTCGGCACCACCGACGCCGTCTTCGAACCCGACCAGCTCAACGTCGCGATCAACGGCGTGTGGGTGTGCCGGGGCGGCTCCTTCGGCGACGACCGCGACAAGGTCGACCTGCGCCCCCGGGACGTGACGATCACCGTCGACCTCGCCGCGGGCCCGCACAGCGCCACCGTCTGGACGACCGACCTCACGGCCGACTACGTCCACGAGAACTCGGCGTACTCGACATGAGCGCGATCACCCCGGGCGCCCAGATGCGCCAGAACCGGGCCGGCGTCATGGCGAAGGCCGAGACGCTCATCAAGGCGCTGCCGTGGCTCGAGCGGTTCCACGGACGCACCGTCGTGATCAAGTACGGCGGGCACGCCATGACCGACGAGGCGCTGCGGCACTCCTTCGCCGAGGACGTCGTGTTCCTGCGCTACGCGGGCCTCAAGCCCGTGATCGTGCACGGCGGCGGCCCGCAGATCAACGCCGCCCTCGACCGCAACGGCATCGAGTCGTCCTTCACCGCGGGCCTGCGCGTCACCACCCCGGAGGCCATGGAGGTCGTCCGGATGGTCCTCACCGGCCAGGTGCAGCGGGACGTCGTCGGGCTGATCAACCGGCACGGCCCGTTCGCGATCGGCATGTCGGGGGAGGACGCGAACCTGCTCACCGCCGAGCGCAAGCGCGCCGTCGTCGACGGCGAACCGGTCGACATCGGCCAGGTCGGCGAGATCGTCGAGGTGCAGGTCGGGGCCGTCCGCGCGATGCTCGACGACGGGCGCGTCCCGGTCATCTCCAGCGTCGCGCGCGGCGACGACGGCGAGGTCTACAACGTCAACGCCGACACCGCCGCCGCCGCGATCGCCGTCGCGCTCGACGCCGCCAAGCTCGTCGTCCTCACCGACGTCGAGGGCCTCTACGCGAACTGGCCCGACAGCGACGACGTCATCGACCGGCTCACCACCGACGAGCTCGCCGACCTGCTGCCCGGCCTGTCGGCGGGCATGGTGCCGAAGATGGAGGCCTGCCTGACCGCCGTGCGCGGCGGCGTCCCGCAGGCCCACGTGCTGGACGGGCGGGTGTCGCACTCGCTCCTGCTGGAGATCTTCACCGACGAAGGGATCGGGACGATGGTGCTGCCCAGCCCCGCGGGCGTGCGGCGGACGACGGAGGGGAACGCGTGAGCGGCGACGATCTCAGGAAGCGGTTCGAGGCCGCGTTCATGCCGAACTACGGCGTCCCGCCGGTCGCGCTCGCCCGCGGCGAGGGATGCACCGTCTGGGACGCCGACGGACGCGCCTACCTCGACCTCATCGCCGGGATCGCCGTCAGCTCCCTCGGCCACGCGCACCCCGCCCTCGTCGAGGCCGTCACCGCGCAGGCCGCGACGATCGCGCACACCTCGAACCTGTTCCTGCACGAGCCCGAGGTGCTGCTGGCCGAGCGGCTGCGCGGCCTGCTGGGCGGCGACGACGGGCCGGCGGGCCGGGTCTTCCTCGCCAACAGCGGCACCGAAGCCAACGAGTGCGCCCTCAAGCTCGCGATCAAGTACGGCAAGGAGAACGGCCGCTCGTACTTCGTCGCCACCGAGAACGGCTTCCACGGCCGCACGCTCGGCGCGCTCTCCCTCACCGGCAAGGCCGCGATCCGCGAGCCGTTCGGACCGTTCGGCCGCGACGTCCGGTTCGTCCCCTACGGGGACGCCGACGCCCTCAAGGCCGCCGTCGACGGCGACTGCGCCGCGGTGTTCCTCGAACCCACCCAGGGCGAGGCCGGGGTCGTCCCCCCGCCGGACGGCTACTTCGCCGCCGCCCGCGAGATCTGCGACGCCACGGGCGCGCTGCTCGTCGCCGACGAGATCCAGTCCGCGATCGGCCGGACCGGCACCTGGTTCGCGTTCCAGCACGAGAACGCCAGGCCCGACGTCATCACCCTCGCCAAGGGCCTCGGCGGCGGCCTCCCGATCGGCGCCTGCGTCGCGTTCGGCCCGCACGGCGACCTGTTCGCCAAGGGCGACCACGGCAGCACCTTCGGCGGCAACCCGATCGGTGCCGCCGCCGCGCTCGCCGTCCTCGACACCATCGACCGCGACGGGCTGCTCGGCAACGCCACCGCCGTCGGCGACGAACTCGCCGCGGGCATCGCCGCCGTCGACCACCCGCTGCTCGCGGGCGTCCGGGGCCGCGGCCTGTGGCGCGCGATCGTCCTCACCGGCCCGCACGCCCCGGCCGTCGAGGCCGCCGCCCGCGACGCCGGGTTCCTGATCAACGCGCTGCAGCCGGACGCGCTGCGGCTCGCCCCGCCGCTGATCATCACCGCCGAGCAGGCCCGCGCGTTCACCGCCGCACTGCCCGCGATCCTCGACGCCGCCCGATCCGCCGCCCAATCCGCCGCCGACGCCGCCGGCGACTCCGCCGTGAAGGAGAATTGAGCGATGACCAGGCACTTCCTGCGCGACGACGACCTCACCCCGGCCGAGCAGGCCGAGGTCCTCGACCTGGCCGCCCGCGTCAAGGCGGACCGGTTCGGGCACCGGCCCCTGGAGGGCCCGCGGTCCGTCGCCGTGCTGTTCGACAAGCCGTCCACCCGCACCCGGCTCTCGTTCACCGCCGGCATCGCCGAACTCGGCGGCAACCCGCTCGTCATGGACGCCGGCACCAGCCAGCTCGGCCGCGGCGAGACCATCGCCGACACCGCCCGCGTCCTCGAACGGCAGGTCGCCGCCATCGTGTGGCGCACCGCCGGGCAGGAGCGCATCGAGGAGATGGCCGAGGGCACGACCGTCCCGGTCGTCAACGCCCTCACCGACGAGTTCCACCCCTGCCAGATCCTCGCCGACCTGCAGACCGTCCGCGAGCACCGCGGCGACCTCGCCGGCGCGACCCTCGCCTACTTCGGCGACGGCGCCAACAACATGGCCCACTCCTACCTCCTCGGCTGCGCCACCGCCGGCATGCACGTCCGCGTCGGCGCCCCCGCGTCCCTGCCGCCCGACCCCGCCGTCGTCAAGCGCGCCACCGAGATCGCCGCCGACACCGGCGGCTCCGTCACCGTCACCGACGACCCCGCCGCGGCCGCCGACGGCGCCGACGTCCTCGCCACCGACACCTGGGTCTCCATGGGGCAGGACGGCAAGGACACCGCGCTCTACGAGCCGTACGCCGTCACCGAGGACCTCCTCGCCCGCGCCGCCGGCGACGCGATCGTCCTGCACTGCCTGCCCGCCTACCGCGGCAAGGAGATCGCCGCGTCCGTCCTCGACGGCCCGCGCAGCCGCGTCTGGGACGAGGCCGAGAACCGCCTGCACGCCCAGAAGGCCCTGCTCGTCTGGCTGCTGGAGCGGTCCGGGTGAACACGCCGATGACCAAGGCCGCCCGGCACGCCCGGGTGATCGAGCTGCTCACCCGCCACCCCGTCCACTCCCAGGGCGAGCTGGCGAAGCTGCTCGGCGACGAGGGCGTCGAGGTCACCCAGGCCACCCTCTCGCGCGACCTCGTCGAGATCGGCGCCGTCCGGCTCCGCGGCGACGACGGCAGCCTCATCTACGCCGTCCCCGGCGAGGGCGGCCAGCGGATCCCGCGCGCCCGCACCGGCGCCGCCGAGACCTTCACCGGACGGCTGACCCGGCTCGCCGCCGAACTGCTCGTGTCCGCCGAGGCGTCCGCCAACCTCGTCATCGTGCGGACCCCGCCCGGCGCCGCCCAGTACCTCGCCTCGGCCATCGACCACGCCGAGTGGTCCACGATCCTCGGCACCGTCGCGGGCGACGACTCCATCCTCGTCATCGCCCGCGACCCGAACGGCGGCGACGACGTCGCCCAGTCGCTCCTCAAGCTGACCGAAGGCCGGGAACGACGAAGCTAGGGGCCGACGCCCCGCACCCAACGGGCCGTCCCGCCCGGCGCGCCCCGCAGCCCGTACGCTGTGGGGACGCCGTCCACCGCGGTGCCCGCGCGCGCCAGCGGCGCACGCCGGCGCGGCGCCGCGGGACGGCCGACGAACGAATCGACATGGTGGGAAGAAGAGGAAATTCCGTGACCAAGGCACCGACGCGGCTGTGGGGCGGCCGGTTCGAGGGCGGCCCGTCGGACGCGCTCGCCCGGCTCTCGGTGAGCGTCCAGTTCGACTGGCGGCTCGCCCCCTACGACCTCATGGGCTCGCGCGCACACGCCCGCGTCCTCAACCGGGCGGGACTGCTCACCGACGACGAGCTCGAGCGCATGATCGGTGCCCTGGACGACCTCGAGGAGGCGTGCCGCACCGGCGAGTTCCGTCCCGCCGTCGCCGACGAGGACGTCCACACCGCCCTCGAGCGCGGCCTGCTGGAACGGCTCGGCGCCCTCGGCGGCAAGCTCCGCGCGGGCCGCAGCCGCAACGACCAGGTCGCCACCGACCTGCGCCTCTACCTGCGCGACCACGCCCGCCAGATCGTCTCCCGGCTGGTCGAGCTGGAGACCGCGCTGATCGCCCAGGCCGAGCACAACCTCGGCGTCGCGGCCCCCGGCATGACGCACCTGCAGCACGCGCAGCCCGTCCTGTTCTCGCACCAGCTGCTCGCGCACGTCCAGCCCCTCACCCGCGACATCGACCGGCTCCGCGACTGGGACCGCCGCACCGCCGTGTCCCCGCTCGGCTCCGGTGCCCTCGCCGGGTCGTCCCTGCCGCTCGACCCGCAGGCCACCGCCGCCGAACTCGGGTTCGACGCCGCCGCGCCCAACTCCATGGACGCCGTCGCCGACCGCGACTTCGTCGCCGAGTTCCTCTTCGCCGCCGCGCTCATCGGCGTCCACCTCTCCCGCCTCGGCGAGGAGATCTGCCTCTGGGCGTCGCAGGAGTTCCGCTGGATCGAGATGGACGACACCTACGCCACCGGGTCGTCGATCATGCCGCAGAAGAAGAACCCCGACGTCGCCGAACTCGCCCGCGGCAAGGCCGGCCGCCTCATCGGCCACCTCGTCGGCCTCCTGACCACCCTCAAGGGCCTGCCGCTCACCTACAACCGCGACCTGCAGGAGGACAAGGAGGGCGCCTTCGACGCCGTCGAGACCCTCCTGCTCGTCCTGCCCGCCATGTCCGGCCTCATCGCCACCATGCGCGTCAACACCGAGCGCCTCGAGGCCACCGCCGCCGACGGCTTCGCCCTCGCCACCGACCTCGCCGAACTGCTCGTCCGGCGCGGCGTCGCCTTCCGCGACGCCCACGAGGTCGTCGGGCACCTCGTCGTCTGGTGCCAGGTGAACGACAAGAACTTCGACGACCTCACCGACGACGAACTGATCAAGGTGTCGCCGCACCTGACGCCCGACGTCCGCGAGGTCCTGAACGTCCCCGGCGCCCTCGCGTCCCGCAAGGCCCACGGCGGCACCGCCCCCGACCGCGTCCGCGAGCAGATCACCGCCCTGCGCGCCCAGGTCAACGAGCACGCGTCCTGGGCCACCGGCGCCGACGCCTGACCCGCACGAGCCCACCGGGACCGTTCGGACCGATCCCCGAGGACGGCCCGAACGGTCCCGAAACGCCCTAGGCTGCGAACCGTCGGATCCCCAACGAGCACGGTGAGGCGATGGACGCGGCGCTCCTGCCACGCGAGTTCTTCGACGGCCCGGTCGACGAGATCGCGCCCGCACTCCTCGGACACGTCCTGCGGCACCGCACACCCGACGGCGACGTCGCCGTGCGGCTGACCGAGGTCGAAGCGTACGCGGGCCCCCTCGACCCCGCCTCCCACGCCTACCGCGGACGGACGGCCCGCAACGAGGTCATGTTCGGCCCGCCCGGCCACGCCTACGTCTACTTCACCTACGGCATGCACTTCTGCATGAACCTCGTGTGCGGCCCCGAAGGGACGTCCTCCGCCGTCCTCCTCCGCGCCGGCGAGATCATCGAGGGGGAGGAGACGGCCCGCGCGCGCCGCCCCCGCTCGTCCGTCCGGGACCTCGCCCGCGGCCCCGCCCGCCTCTGCGAGGCCCTCGGCATCGCCCGCGAGCAGAACGGCCTGGACATCTGCACGCCCGGCGGCGAACTGACCGTCCACCAGGGCGAACCCGCCGACCCCGCACGCGTCCGGCAGGGCCCCCGCACCGGCGTGAACGCCGCCAAGGACGTCCCCTGGCGGTTCTGGATCGACGGCGACCCGAACGTCTCCCCGTACCGTGCCCACGTCCCGCGCAACCGGAAGGCCGCCGCGTCCGGATGATCACCCCGCCCCCGCCGCCGCGCCCCAGCCGCCGCGCCGCCATGGTCGGCTGGCTCGCGTTCGGCCTCCTGCTCGCCGTCGTCATCGTCGACGGCCCGCTCCATCGCACCGCCGAGATCGGCGAGGTCGAACGGCAGCCGTCGTCCGTCCGGTACGAGGACGGGTCCGTGCACTACGCCGCGGTCATCGAGAAGAGCAGCCTGCTGTTCGGCCGCCACCAGTCGTACGAGCTCTACACCGGCCGGGACCCGGGCCTCTCCTACGGCCACTACGTCCGCATCGACTTCGGTGGCCGGCCGGAGATCGAGTCGGCCCGCTGGGACGAAACGGGCGTTCAGGTGACCTTCGCCTCAAGGCACCGCGTGTTCGTCCCCGCCCGCCACTACCTCGGCGGCCGTTGAATATCGTTGGCGTCACAAGCCCCCACCAGGGCAGACTGCCAGGGAAGACAGACAGGAGACGAGGAAGAACGTGACCGACATCCTGGACGACCTCGCGTGGCGCGATCTGATCGCGCAGTCCACCGATCAGGACGATCTGCGGGCACTGCTCGCCGCGGGGCCGGTCACGCTCTATTGCGGGTTCGACCCGACCGCGCCGTCCCTGCACCTGGGCAACCTGATCCAGATCCTCACGCTGCGCCGCTTCCAGAAGGCGGGTCACCGGCCCATCGGCCTCGTCGGCGGCGCCACCGGCCTGATCGGCGACCCCAGCGGCAAGAGCGCCGAGCGCGTCCTCAACTCGCAGGAGACCGTCGCCGGCTGGGTCGAGCGCATCCGCGGCCAGGTGTCCCGGTTCCTCGACTTCGACGAGGGCCCCACCGGCGCGACGATGGTCAGCAACCTCGACTGGACCGGCCCCATGACGGCCATCGAGTTCCTGCGCGACGTCGGCAAGCACTTCCCGGTCAACCGGATGCTCGCCCGGGAGACGGTCAAGACCCGCCTCGAGAGCACCGGCATGAGCTACACCGAGTTCAGCTACGTCCTGCTCCAGTCGATGGACTACCTCGAGCTGTACCGGCGCTACGGCTGCCGGCTGCAGACGGGCGGCAGCGACCAGTGGGGCAACCTCACCGCCGGCGTCGACCTCATCCGCCGCGTCGAGGGAGCGTCCGCGCACGCCCTCACCACACCGCTGCTCACCAAGGCCGACGGCTCCAAGTTCGGCAAGACCGCCGGCGGCGAGACCTACTGGCTCGACCCCGACCTGACCTCGCCGTACGCGTTCTACCAGTTCTGGTTCAACGCGGACGACCGTGACGTCGAGAAGTACCTCAAGGTCTTCAGCTTCCGCTCCCGCGACGAGATCGAGGACCTCGTCAAGCAGGGCGCCGAACGCCCCGCCGCCCGCGCGCCGCAGCGCGCGCTGGCCGAGGAGATGACCACGCTCGTCCACGGCGCGGACGAGACCGCCCGCGTCGTCGCGGCGTCCCGTGCCCTGTTCGGGCAGGGGTCCCTCGACGAACTGGACGCACGCACCCTCGGCGCGGCCCTCGCCGAGGTCCCGTCTGCGAACGTCGCCAAGGGAGAGCTCCCGCCGATCGTGGACCTCCTCGTGGCGTCCGGCCTGTGCAAAAGCAAGTCGGAGGCGCGGCGCGCGGTCGCCCAGGGCGGCGCGTACCTCAACAACGCGAAGGTCGACTCGGAGGACGCCGTCCCCGCATCCACCGACCTCCTGCACGGGCGCTACCTCGTCCTGCGGCGGGGCAAGCGCAACGTCGGGGGCGTCGAGGTGACCGGGTCCTGAACGCCCAGGTGAACGCCCGTCCGGAGTCCGCTCCGGGCGGGCGTTCGTTATGACTGCCCAAAAGTTGCGAAAACAAACGTCACAGTGAGGTCACGGAGACCCGCTCTACTGCCCTGAAAACCCTGCGTGAGCTGGGCTTTCGCATGATCTCGGCTCGATTTGACGGTCCTGCCGGGGCGTCCTAATGTTCTACACGCCCCACGGGGGAGCGGGACGCCGGAGACGGCGGCCGGCCCCGGGGGGAACCTCCAGACACCGAAGCGGGTGCGATCCGTCGCGCCCGAAACGGGACACGGAGGGCCGAACCACCCAGAGGTTGACAAACCGGGCGGATCGGATACAGTAGAAGGGTTGCCCCGGAGCGAGGGCCGCGAGAGCGGGACCGAGCGCGGTGGGTGTCCGTTTCTTGAGAACTCAACAGCGTGTTAAAAGCCAGTGCCTTTAACGATTCGGCCGGCAGGCCGGATCACCCCCGAGGCCCTGCATCCTCTCTTCGGGGAGGTTGTGAGGCTGGGGATTTCTTTGAGGCAAGCATCCAATGGATGCATTGCTGGGATTGTTTCCAAGGTTTGGCTCTTCGGGTTCGCCCCCGGTGAGTCGGTGAGACCTTAATGGAGAGTTTGATCCTGGCTCAGGACGAACGCTGG